>CALINZ010000025.1 GCA_938045085.1 uncultured Collinsella sp.
CACCAACGCCGAGCTGCTCGCACGCGCCGAGGTTAAGGCCGCTGTCGTAAACGTCGCGCCCGTCGTGCGCGATTGGGATCAAGCGGTCACGCGCATTGAGCTCGAGGCGGATGCAGAAAGCGACGACACGGGACAGATCGAGCATTTCGTCCATGCACTGATAGAGAACGACGAAAACGCCGCGCCGATGTATAAGTACACCTATATCGGGCAGGCGAAGGACGCCGCTGCGGACCCCAACGCCAATTCTGCTGGTGTATCGGAGGACGAGCGTGGCGGCATCAAGCCCTCGAGCGACAACGTGCTGTTTGCTGGCGTGCTCAGCGAAGCCCACATGAAGCTGGCGATGATCGCCGGCGTGGAGTGCCTGTTCCGTATCGCCTCGGTGCGCTACGGCGAGAATGGTCGCTCGCGCCTGGTGGTGCATACAAAAACGAACGGCACGTGGTCCGCTCCCACGCCCGTGGACTTCCCCCTTGGGTTTGGCGAGGGCGACGTGGAGCGCAGCGGCATATTCGATTACGACTTCGACGTGGTGGAATATACAGACGGGAGGGGAAACCAAGACGCCTACGTGCTGCTGGTCTCGGGCGAGCGCCCCGCCGGCGACAACACCCATTTCGATACGGCGAGCACATCCGGCATGCTGTCCGTTGTGCGTCTGTGCATCAGCAACGACGGAGTTCGCGTGATGTCGCACACGTCGTGGCGCAGCATCTCGCGCGGCCGCCTTCAGGAGGATGGCTACCATTGCCTGCAGTGCCCGCGTATCACGGTGGGCAAGACGCTGGTCGACGGGCGCCTGTCGGGTGCCTACCTTCACCGCCGCGGGACCACCGCAGAAAAGGCGCTCGGCAGCGAGGCTGAGGTTGCGCTGGAGTGCTTTACCCTATGGTCGGACATTTCGGGCGACAGCCTGACGTTCTGCCAAGTTCTCCGCTTTCCGCAAGCACCGTCAAGTATCGAGCTGGGTGAGCCCGAGAATATCAACGGCAAAATGGTGGTGCCCGTTGCATACGAGACCGCAGACGGTTGCGGCTGCGCATCGTACGCCGTGATCGGCCAGTCCATCGCGGGCTGGGGCGTTATGTCGCCAGATGCCACAGTACCCCACGCGGTGCCGTGGCCGCAGCACACGGGCTTTTTGGCAACTGTCAACGAGCAGCTGCAGCATGTTACGTGGACGCGAGGCGCATCGGCATTTGCAACGCAGCCCGTGGGTGCCGCAGGCTGTGGCCCGGCATCGTTTAGCGTAAGCAACAACGGCAGGTGCGTGCTCTATGTAGAGAACACCGATGGCAAGGTGGGACAAACCTACGACGAAGAAGGCAACCCGGTTGCAGTGATGGGCAAGCACTTCCGCATCTTCGCCAGCACCTTGGCGGGCGATCTGTTCACGGAGCCGTTTGTGATGTGCGAGCTGGACCATCCCGTCGATCAGATAACGACATTTTTGACGTCGGGAGGCATGCTCTCCGCGCTCGCCACGCACATTGTGAGCGCGGAGAAGAGCGAGGCAGAGCTGCACGACATCGAAGTGCCCTTGGTGGCGTGTGCCACTCCGACGGGCGCCGTTGCTACCTCGGGCGCGGTGGTGCCCGGAGCAGCAGGCGAATCCTTCATGGTCACGGTGCGAAACGACGGCAACACCTTACTGACCGCTGGCACGATCGATCTGTACCGAGAGGACTCCAGCCAGCCGTTCTCCAGCGCATCCATCGGATTCGGAGTGAACGCACGCATGGCTTCGATCTACGATCCAGAGCTTGCCGAGGACGCTTCGGCCAACGATATGGCACACGTGAAGTACGCGATCGAGACGCTGGGCGCACGTTTTGCAACGCACCCGCTGGTAGCCGACAACGGCAACGCCGTGCTGGCACCGGGTTGCACGGCACAGTTCCGTATGAGCTTCGCCATCCCCGAGAGTTGGAGCGACGAAGTGGGCAAACGCGTAACGCTGTATGCGAAGGCGCGTAATCTGGTGGCGCTCGATCCCGTAACGCTCGAAGAAATTCGACCGGGCGCGAACTCGGCGCTGGGTGCTGTACTGCACGAGCTCCACGTGCCCGACGCGGCATGCGAACGCTCAGAAGTTCAGGTCGGCGTATGCGACAGCGCGGACGCCACAGGGCTTCACGACGCCCCGATGACGGCGGACGGCGATGGTGGCTCAAGTGGCGGCGGTACTGACGGGGGCGGCGGCTCCGGCGGAAGCAGCTCCGGCAGTGGCAAGGACCACGGCAATAACAAGCGCTCCGGAAAAGCGGGCGCGCTTGCGGGCACGGGCGATGCCAACGCTCCCCTCACGGCAGCCGCTGCAGCACTCGCCGCGGCAGGCGCCGGCCTCGTCGCCTACAGTGCCCGCCGCACGGCGCTCGAGCGTAGCGGCAGCGATGAAGCCGCGTCTGATACGCCCCACTAACCCCCGGATAACGCAGCCCGGCCCCATTGTCTGGACGCTATCTAGATTGGAAAACTCGCGGCCGACACTTGGATTTCGCGATGCGCCAATACTGAAAGCAAGCATCAGCCGAGAAGTGCGCCAACCCAGAAATGTTGCGCAACAACATTGGTTCTCCGGGCGATAAGATTTGCCCGTCAGGAAAAACCAGACGAAGGGAGAACAAAATGTTCTGTCCCAACTGCGGGGTCAGAAACCCCGACGAGGCAAAGTTCTGCTTCGGTTGTGGAAAGCCACTCCCCGCTCAGGGGGGGGACAACGCCAGAACCCGTAACGACCTCTGGCGCACCGGGCGCTAAGCCCGCAGGCAAGCTCGGAAACAAGACACCCAAGCCAGCCATCATCGGCGGCATCGTTGCGGCGGTCCTGATCGTGGCCACTGCCGTGGTCGTTCTGCTGCCCAAGGGACCACAGGTCAAAAGCTGCCTCAATGACTATTCGTGGGAGGAAATCGCCCAGATTTCCAAGCTCATCTCCAAGAAGGGAGACCAGAACGGAGCCATAGGGATCGCCAAGAAGTACCACCTCTGCACGGCGGACGGAAAGCTCGACGGAACTCAGACCAAAGACGTCACGCTCTCCGATGGAACACAGACCAAGGTCATGATCATGGGGTTCAACCATGACGACAAGTCCGACGGCTCCGGCAAGGCGGGCATCACGTTCATCTTCGCCGATGACATCGCCAAGAAAAACATGTTCGAGAGGGCCGACCTCGATAACCTATTCCAGAAGATTCAGGACGACGGCTCTGCCAGCATAAGTTGGGAGAACACCTCCTTGCGCTCTTGGCTCAGCGACTCTTTCTCGAATGAGCTCCCTTCGGACCTGAGCGAGCAGATTGTCTCCGTGGACAAGGCTGACGCAGTGATGCCTTGGGTGTCATATACGATCGATTCCTACTACGGCGGTGGCATCGGCGCAGAGCTCAATGACGATCCCGACCTAATGACGACCACAACGACCTCAGACAAGCTGTGGGTTCCAAGCTTTGTCGAGGTCGCCCCCCCCTCAGCGATTACTTGATGGATGGCTGGACATACCTGTTACAAGAAGGCTCTCAATACCAGCTGTTCGACGACACCGGGGTAACAGCGGACACTCCAAATAGCATCCTTGGAACATATGACTCGCAAGACGGGGGCGGTTGGTGGCTCCGGTCTTGGTCAACTTATGGCGATCGCTTCGGAGGAAAAGAGGCTGACGACATGCTAAATCCCTGCTTTAGGTGTACCGACTCCAATGGGGATGGTGAGGCAGCGGCCTGCGAGTCGAAGTCCCAACCCTACTCTTACAGTATCCATGACGGCGAGCCATTTGTCGGTGTTAGGCCTGCCTTCTGCATCTAGACAAACTCGCATCAGAACAAAACTGCGAGCGCCCCTCGGCACCGATTGCCGAGGGGCGCTTACTTTCTCGTCTATTCCAGTCCGTCGAACTCAATCGAGGACGGCCTAGGGTTGAACATCAGGTCGTCCCGCTTGGCCGCGTTGTCCCGCACATTATTAGATATCGTCAGTGGAGTCGAGTTCTGTCTCGAGCTTGGCACAGCGTCTTTTCGCCGTGAAAAACGTTGCGCACAGGGCAGCAAACGTGGCCGCGAAAATCGTCGCACCGCAGAACACGCCCGTGGCCAGGTTCGCCAACCAAAAGACGCTTTCGAGCGGTACGATCTGCGCCTCAGCGATACAGCGCATTGCGGCAATAACAAGCGCGAACGCGGCGCCGCTAAGGCCGCTGATAAGCAGGAAATATCCAACAGGAAGATGCTCGGTTTGCCCAAAACGATTGGTATCGACATAGCCCTTCCGCGTTTGCAGTCCTGCGCAAATCAACATCACGAGAACGAGCCACAAATACATGGCTGCCTCGAACGGCGTTGCAAAGCCATGCGGCATTTCACTGGCGTCGCTGTGAACCCACGCAACCTGTCGAGCTATAATCTGGTAGAAAAAGATCATCAACATGCCAAACGAAAGCAGCACGAAACCAATCTTGTAGATCTTCGCGCTCTCAGCCTCCAGGCGCTCATCCTTTGGGCCGGCATATTCACGCCACTTTTGCACGAGTTTTAAATCTTCAAATTTCATAGCGAACTCCTAAAGAGCGTCAGGGTCGACGTCGCTCTCGTCTTCCCAAAACAAGTCGTTCAACGTAACGCGTAGCGCTTTACAGATTGCCACGCACAAATTGAGCGTGGGGTTGTAGCCACCCGCCTCGATCAGGCCGATGGTCTGGCGCGTAACGCCCACGGCCTCGGCCAAGTCAGCTTGCGAAAGGCCAACCGCCGCGCGCGCCGCCTTCATGCGTAGGTTCTTTTTGCCCGGCATGGAGTTCCTTTCGTGGTAATGGACAGATATCCGTTGCACATGGCAGAAATATATTGCATCTATCAGAAGATGTCAACTATGTCTGTCATTATAAAAACCATGTCTGTCATCGCCATGCAGACATACCAATTTCAATTCGCTATTCAAACTTACTCGGTCAGAACCGACTCGGTTTTGTCCGAGTAAACTCGAGCATAAACTGATTCATGCGATACAATTAACTCGGACAAAACCGAGTCGGAAGGAACCGAGTAAGTGGAATTCATTGGCAGGGAGCGTGAACTCACCCGTATTAAGAAAACGCTCAAAGTAACTGAGCAGCGCAATGTTCTCATTTACGGCAGGCGTCGCGTCGGAAAAAGTGAGCTCATCAAGCAGGCGCTAACCGATTTGCCGGACGTCGCAACGGTCTATTACGAGTGTCGCCAAACCTCCGAGGCAGACAACCTCGAGAGTCTGTCCGTCCTTGTTGCTGAAGCGCTGAACTTTCCTCCGCTCGCCTTCACAGGCATCCGCGAGCTCATCGAATTTCTGTTTGCCCAAGCCAAAGACAAGAACATTACCCTCGTTCTCGACGAATACCCCTACTTGAGAGATGCGGTTAAAGGCTTGGACAGCATTCTTCAGACCTCAATCGACGCCCACAGGGAAGACTCACGTTTAAACATTGTCCTGTGCGGCTCCTACGTTGAGATTATGAAATCCCTCATCGAGCATGAAAGCCCCCTCTACGGGCGAATTGATCTCGCGCTTGAGCTTAAGCCCATGGATTACTTTGACGCTGCGAAGTTCTATCCCGCGTTCTCGCCCGAGGACAAGGTGCGGCTCTATAGCGTTTTTGGCGGCATCCCCTTTTACAATCGCCTCATCGATCAATCCCAAAGCGTACGCGACAACATCATCGAGCTCGTCACGGAACCTGGCGCCCGCTTAGAAAGCGAGGTGCCATCCTATCTCAACGCCGAGATCTCGAAGATGACCAACGCCAACGAAGTTTTCGGGGCTCTCGCACAAGGTTACTCCCGTTGGGGGGACGTGCTGGCACAGTCGCACGTCTCGAGCGGTCCGGCCATGGCAGACGTGCTCGACAAGCTCATGTCACTCGAAATCGTCCAAAAGCGTGCACCCATCAACGACCCTACGAACAAGCGCAAGTCTGGCTACTTTGTAGTTGATCCGCTTTCGCTCTTTTACTATCGCTATGTTTTCCGCAATGCCTCAGCGCGTCAGCTGCTCGACCCGGAAGTCTTCTATGATCGTCACGTCTTCCAAGACTTCGAGGAAAACTACGTTCCTCATATGTTCGAGGAGATCTGCCGTCAATACCTCGTACGGCAGAACAGGACCGGCAAGATCGAACCGGCTTTCGACGCCATAGGCAAGTACTGGTACGACGATCCCGCAAACAAAACGAGCGGCGAATTCGACGTGGTAACGCAAGACCCCGAGGGCTACGCATTCTACGAAGCAAAGTTCCGCAAATCCCCCATCACGCAAAAAATGGTCGACGAGGAAATCGCCCAAGTCGAGGCAACGGGGCTCAAGTGCCATCGCTATGGATTCTTCTCCCATTCGGGCTTCGAAGCTGGCGAAAGCGATCGAACCGTCTTCATCGACCTGCCGCAGATGTTTGGATAGGACAGGACAGGTCCCCCCCCCGCATTCCAAGCATTCATTATCTAATCGAACGATTGTTCGATGGATTTCGTGTTGGTTGGAATCGTCTGCGGGCTGGGCTATGCTACCTTGACTATCTATATGACTTAAACGCAGCAAAGGAGCACCGAGAGAGCGAGTATGGCAAAAAACACCGCAAACTATGGTAACGACAGTATCCGCCAGCTCAAGGACGAGGAGCGCGTACGCCTGCGCCCCGCCGTCATCTTTGGCTCGGATGGACTCGACGGCTGCGCGCATGCCGCCTTCGAGATCCTGTCCAACGCCGTTGACGAGGCGCGCCAGGGCTACGGCAAGCTCATCACCCTTACCGCCTTTCGCGATGGCTCTATCCAGGTAGAGGACAATGGCCGCGGCTGCCCGCTCGACTGGAACCCTTCCGAGAAGCGCTTTAACTGGGAGCTCGTCTTTTGCGAACTCTACGCCGGCGGCAAGTATAACAACAACCAGGGCGGCGACTACGACTTCTCGCTCGGTACCAACGGCTTGGGCTCGTGCGCGACCCAGTACGCCTCCGAGTACATGGACGTCACGGTTTGGCGCGATGGCAACAAGTACTCTCTGCACTTTAAAAAGGGCAAGGTCGTCGGCGCCAAAAAGAAGGCACTCGAGATTGAGCCCAGCGACGAGGAACGCACCGGCACCACCATCAAGTGGCGTCCCGATCTTGAGGTCTTTACCTCCATCAGCATCCCCCACGAGTGGTATCGCGAGACCATGCGCCGCCAGGCCGTGGTCAACGCCAACGTGACCTTCCGCCTGCGTATTGAGGGTGACGATGGTGAGTTTACCGAAGAGGATTTTTGCTATCCCAAGGGCATCGAGGACTACGTGCTCGAGAAGGTCGGTACCGACTACCTTACCGAGCCCTTCTTTATCGAGGCCGACCGTCGCGGTCGCGACCGCGAGGACCTGCCCGATTACAACGTTAAGATCACCGCATGCATGTGCTTCTCGCGCACCTTCATGATGCAGGAGTACTACCACAACTCATCGTGGCTCGAGAACGGCGGTTCGCCCGAGAAAGCGGCTCGTAGCGCTTTGACCAGCGCCATCGATGCCTACATCAAGCAACAGGGCAAGTACAACAAAAACGAGAGCGGCATTAAGTGGCAAGACGTCCAGGACTGCCTGGTGCTGGTGACCAACTGCTTCTCCACCCAAACGTCCTACGAAAACCAGACTAAGAAGGCCATCAACAACCGCTTTATCCAGCAGGCCATGACGGCATTCTTTAAGGAGCGCCTCTCGACCTACTTGATCGAGAACAAAGACGCCGCCAACAAGATCATGGAGCAGGTGCTCATCAACAAGCGTTCGCGCGAGAACGCCGAGAAGACGCGTCAGAGCATCAAGACCAACCTACAGCAGAAGACCGACATGGCCAACCGCGTGCAGAAGTTCATCGACTGCCGCTCCAAGGACAAGAGCCGCCGCGAGATCTATATCGTAGAGGGCGACTCGGCAGCGGGCGCCATTCGCACCTCGCGCGATGCCGAGTTCCAGGGTGTCATGCCCGTCCGAGGCAAAATCCTCAACTGCCTGAAAGAGGACTACCCGCGCATCTTTAAGTCCGACATCATCATGGACCTTATGCGCGTGCTGGGCTGCGGTGTGGAGATCAAGGACAAGCGCATCAAGAACCTGGGCGCCTTTGACCTGGATAACCTCAACTGGAACAAGGTCATCATCTGTACGGACGCCGACGTCGACGGTTATCACATCCGCACGCTCGTGCTCACCATGCTCTATCGCCTGGTGCCCACGCTTATCGACGAGGGCTACGTCTATATCGCCGAGTCGCCGCTCTACGAGATCAACTGCAAAGAAAAGACCTACTTTGCCTACACCGAGCTCGAGAAAAACGGCATCCTCAAGGAAATCGGCGACCAGAAGTGTTCCATCAACCGCTCCAAGGGTCTTGGTGAGAACGATCCGGACATGATGTGGCTCACCACCATGAACCCCGAGACGCGCCGTCTGATCAAGGTGGAGCCCGAGGACGTCACCAAGATGGAGACCATGTTCAACCTTTTGCTGGGCAACGACGAGGCAGGCCGCAAGCGCCATATCTCCGAGCACGGCAAGGAATACCTTGACCAGCTGGACCTGCAGTAGCAGCAAATCGATAACGACGGCCCATAAGAAGTTCAAGAGGAAATCGTGGCAAAGAAGAAGACGAAGAACCAGCCAAAGAAAAAGCAGGTCAACGCCGAGAACGTCATCGGCCTGCACTCCGAGGTCACCGACCAGCCGATCACGCAGACGCTCGAGGTCAACTACATGCCCTACGCTATGAGCGTCAACGTCTCGCGTGCATTCCCCGAGATCGACGGCTTTAAGCCCTCGCACCGCAAGCTGCTTTACACCATGTATAAAATGGGTCTGCTCAAGGGCGAGCGCCAGAAGAGCGCCAATATCGTGGGCCAGACCATGAAGCTCAACCCGCACGGCGACGCCGCGATCTACGAGACGATGGTGCGTCTGGCCACCGGCAACGAGGCGCTGCTCGCCCCCTTCGTTGAGTCGAAGGGCAACTTTGGCAAGTACTATTCGGGCGATCTGAGCTACGCCGCCTCGCGTTATACCGAGGCCAAGCTCTCCCCCATCAGCGCCGAGATCTTCAAGGACATCGACAAGGACCCGGTCGACTTCGTCGACAGCTACGATGGCGCCATGAAGGAGCCGCGCCTGCTGCCCACCACATCCTCGTCTCGGCCAATAAGGGCATCGGCGTCGCCATGGCGTCCGACATCTGCGGTTTCAACCTCAACGAGGTCTGCACCGCCACCATGCACTACCTGCAGGATCCCGACTGCGACCTGCTCGAGTACATGCCCATGCCCGACTTCTCGACCGGCGGCGAGATCATCTACCGCCGCGAGGAGATGGAAAAGATTGTCGAGACCGGACTGGGTAGCTTCCAGATTCGCTCCCGCTGGCGTTGGATTCCCGAAGAGCGCATCATCGAGGTCTACGAGATTCCCTACACCACTAAGACCGATGTCATCATCGAGCGCATCGTCAAGCTCTCCAAGGAGGGCAAGGTCAAGGAGATCGCAGACATCCGCGACGAAACCGACCTCTCGGGTTTGCGCATCGCCATCGACCTTAAGCGCGGCGTCGACCCCGACAAGCTTATGGCCAAGCTCTATCGCTCGACCACGCTGCAGGATTCGTTCTCGTGCAACTTCAACGTGCTGGTCGATGGTTACCCTCGCGTTATGGGCGTGCGCCAGATTCTGCACGAGTGGGTCAAGTGGCGTATTGAGTCTACGCGTCGCCGCATTAACTTTGACCTGGGCAAAAAGTCCGAGCGCCTGCACCTGCTGCACGGCCTCGAGGCAATCTTGCTCGACATCGACAAGGCCATCGCCATCATCCGCGGCACCAAGCTCGAAGCCGAGGTCGTGCCCAACCTTATGCGCGGCTTCGACATCGACGAGACCCAAGCCGAGTTTGTTGCCGAGCTTAAACTCCGCAACATCAACGAGGAGTACATCCTCAACCGCACCAAGGACATCGCCAAGCTAGAGGGTGAGATTGCCGAGCTTGAGGAGATCCTCTCCAGCGAGGAGAACATCAAGAAGGTCATCAGCGACGAGCTGGCCGCAGTCAACAAGAAGTACGTGATGCCGCGCCGCACGGGCAGGATTGAGCCCCACGAGGTCATCGAGGTGAGCTTGGAGCCCGAGGTCGAGGAGTACCCGGTCACCATCATGCTCTCGCGCGATGGCTACCTCAAGAAGATGACGGACCGCGTACTCAAGAAGGCGACCACGCTCAAGTACAAGGACGGCGACAAACCCTTTATCGAGTTCCCATCCTCCAACACCCACGAGCTGCTGGTCTTTACCAACAAGAGCCAGGTGTACAAGTGCAAGGTCGCAGCGTTTGAGGACACCAAGTCGGCCCAGCTGGGCTCGTACCTGCCGACCGATCTTGAGATGGAACCCGACGAGAGCGTCATCTGGGTCATCGACCCCGAGGACTACAAGGCCGACGTGCTATTCGTCTTTGAGAACGGCCGCGTGGTGCGCGTCGCGCTTTCTGGATACGTCACCAAGACCAACCGCAAGCGCCTCAAGAACGCCATCTATGGCGGCAGCAAGCTGCAGTATGCCCAGGTGCTCAAGGAAGATCGCGACATCGCGCTGGTCTCGAGCGACTACCGCCTGATGAACTTCAACACGTCGTTGCTCAAGACCAAGACGACCACCAACACGCAGGGCGTCCAGGCCTTTACGGCCAAGAAGGGCCGCTCGGTCACCACTGTCGGCACAACCGAGGAGATTCTTGGCGCCGGTGTCTCGGCCGAGAAGTTCACCGCGCAGAGTCTGCCCTCCGCCGGTGCCCTCATGAAGGAAAACGACATGCCGAGTCTGTTTGACTAGGACGACGGCAACGAGATCGTTAGATACTTCGCAAAGCGACGAGGCCCGGAACGCAACGGCATTGCGCCCGGGACTCGTCGTTTTTCTTCTCAACCATTTTTTAACGCAGATAAATTGATTTCTGCTTATTTTTCTGCGTAAAAAATGTCAGCGTCACTGCTTCGATGCCCTTTGGTCAGTCGTTAGCAAAACTTGCAAAAGTTAGCAAAACTTGCAAAAATTAGCAAAACTTGCAAAGGAGCTACCATGGAGTACAGCAAGAACCCCTTTACCCCGACATTCGGAAGCGTCCCTCCCTTTCTAGCGGGTCGCGAGCATATCCTGCGTGACATCAACCGTGGCTTTATCAACGGCCCGGGAGATCCCAACCTGTCGACCATTTTTACTGGCGCAAGGGGAACGGGCAAGACGGCGCTTCTCTCGCTCCTTTCAGAAACGGCGCTTGAACACGACTGGATCGCAGCAAATGTCTCCGCCATGCCAGGCATGCTCGAAGATATTATCGAGCGAACCAAAGAAGCCGCAGATAGCTACCTCTCACAGCCTCACGCGCGCATAAACGGTGTTCAAATTGGCCCAGTGGGCATCGATTGGACATATGCTCAAGAGGCTCAGGGCAACTGGCGCACGCGCATGAATGGCATCTTTAAGCAACTCGAAAAACATGACATCGGACTTCTCATCACCATCGATGAAGTCACCGTCGATCTCGAAGAAATGCTTCAATTTGCCTCTGTTTACCAGCACTTTGTACGCGAAGGTAAAAAAGTTGCCCTACTCATGGCAGGACTGCCCTACAAAGTATCGGCGTTGCTGCGTAACGATTCCGTCTCATTCCTCAGGCGTTCCCAATATCATCAGTTGGGACGAATCACTGACGTTGAAATTGCAAACGCATTCCGCAAAACCGTTGAGGCCGGAGGCCGCTCAATCACGCCAGAAGCGCTCGAAGATGCCGTGAAGGCCGTCGACGGATTTCCCTATATGATGCAGCTCGTCGGATATCGCACATGGGATGTTTCGGAGAACTCGCCCAAAATCAGTGCACCTGATGTACAGCAGGGTTCTCTGCTTGCCCGCATGGAGCTGCGCGATCGAATTCTCGAAACGACCTATCGGGAGCTTTCCGATAAAGACATTGAGTTTTTGCTCGCGATGCTGCCCGATTCTGGCCCCAGCAGGGTCTCGGAGATAGCCAAACGCATGGGCGTCGCCAG
>CALINZ010000026.1 GCA_938045085.1 uncultured Collinsella sp.
CATCGCCTCGGCGATTCCCGGAAAACCCGTTCCCGAGACGGTCTTTTTGCTCGTGCTCGGTGCGGTGCTGGGACCCCATATGCTCGGCGTCATCCATGTAGATGCCGAGGTTTCGCTCGTGTCAGAGCTCGGCCTGGCCTTTTTGTTCCTGCTTGCCGGCTTTGAGATCGACCCTAAGAACATTACGGGTGTGGAGGGGCGCTACGGCTTGGCGACGTGGGCCGTCACGTTTGGTATCGCCTGGCTTGCCGTGCGCTTTACGCCGTGGTTCTCGGTCAGCCATTTCGACGGTATCGCCGTGACGCTCGCCTTGACCTCGACGGCGCTTGGAGCGCTCATGCCCATCTTGCGCGAGCGGTCGCTTGCCGGAACGCGCGTCGGTGATTCGATTCTCGCCTATGGTACGTGGGGCGAGCTCGGCCCCGTGCTCGCCATGTCGGTACTGCTGTCTGCCCGTACGGGCATCGAGACGCTGCTGATCTTGGGCTTATTTGCCGCCGTGTGTGTGCTACTTGCCGTGGTCCCCGGCCGTTCCAAACGCATCGGCAGCCGGTTTTTCGCCTTTATTCAGGAGCGCGCCGACACCACGTCGCAGACCTTCGTGCGCCTGACGGTGCTTATTTTGGTCACGCTCGTGGCGTTTTCCGCTATTTTTAGCCTCGATATCGTGTTGGGCGCTTTTGCCGCCGGCTTTGTCCTGCGCTACATCATCCCCGAGGGCAACCATACGCTCGAGACCAAGCTCGATGGCCTGGCCTATGGCTTTTTGATTCCGGTGTTCTTTACCGTATCGGGCGCGAAGATCGATCTGACGGCTGTGGCGTCGCGCCCGGGCTTGCTCGTGGGCTTTATCGTGGCGCTGCTGATTATTCGTGCCGTGCCCATTCTCATCTCTATGAGCATTTGTCCCGTGACGCGCGATGTGTCGGCGTATGGTCGCATTACGGTGGCCCTGTACTGCACCACGGCGCTGCCGATCATCGTTGCCGTGACAAGCGTTGCCGTCAACGCGGGCGCGCTGTCGCAAGATATTGCGTCGGTCATGGTTGCCGCCGGTGCCATCACGGTGTTCTTGATGCCATTGCTCGCGCAGCTCTTCTACCGCGTGGTCGACGCCGCACCGGTCGCCGCCGTGGCAGAAGTTGCCGAGCATCCATCCGATGCGCTCGACATTCTGCGCGCCCATCACGATTTGGCGAGTCTGCTCGCACGCGAGCACGAGCTGCTGACCTCGCATGGACATGGTCGTGTATTCGAGGGCCTGCCTACGCTCGATACGATTGCCGAGCGTCTTTCCGCCGAGGCAGCGAGCGGCCACATCGATGCCCGCATCGTGGACGCGGCGCACCTGCTTGCCGATAAGACCTATGGAGACGAGGTCGACCCGTCCAAGCTGACTCCGCGTGAGCGCCGCCGCCTGGAGCGCGCCAAGCTCGCCGTGCACGAATACCGCCGCCGCATGCTGGAGCTCTATGCAAGAGAAGAAGCCGAGGACGACGACAAGTAGCGAGGCGGCCCTTCGGAGAGACCAGGGACGGATGAAGTCCCTGGCGGAAAGTACATCCCGGTTTGAAGGCTCGGAATGGGGCACGTTTTCCGGAACAAGGCCCTTCGGGAAGTGCATCCCGGAATAGACGCTCAGAGCGGGACACAGTTTCCGCGAGAAGCCCGTTGCGGAAAGCGCACCCCATTCTGAGCCGAAAATCTGGGATGCAGTTTCCTTTTCGAACAGAAGAAGGCGCACTGCCTGCTATTGATGCAGGACGCGCGCCTCTTGCATAAAGCTCTGCTGAGGTTTGAAATTAGCTCGCTATGTAAATAAGGAAACCCTAATTCCCAATACTTCAAATTCTGAAATTAGACAATGCATTTCTTGAGTCTTAATTGCAAATATCGGATTAATTCGAAATAATGAAAGACGATTAAGCTATTTGATTTCAAAGGGGCGATGAAGCGATGGCGTACAAGACGCTCGAAAAACTCTTTTATGCAGATTCAAGCTCCGATCGTTATGCTTGCCATGACGAGCTACTGCGCGAGCGCCTTACTGCCGACGGCACGGTGCGGACTGGAATTCACCTTGAGCATGGTGAACTGTTCGCTTGTGTTCCTTTGAACCTGTCCGTTGCTAGCGAGCGGATTCTCAGAAAAGAGCGAAAGATTTCCAACCTGTGGAACAGCTTGCCTTATGTGGCTTTGGGGGCCTCGATTCGTTCGCTGGTGCTTGAGGAGGTTGTTTTCAGCAACGAAATGGAAGGTGTGCACAGCACACGGCGCCAGATTGAAGCGGCGCTGGAGTCTGCGGAGGATGCCGCGGCCGAACTTTGCGGTGCCGCCGAAAAGGAGCACACTCCTTTTATTGAATTCGCTCGCCTCTACCTTCAGCTGGTGGATGGTTCAAGTCGTCCCGGCAAACCCGAGGATATCCGCGAGATTTTCGATGCCGTCACTAAGGGCGTGCTTGACCCGAAGGACCGTCCGGATGGCAAGATGTTCCGTTTGGGTCCCGTTGTGATTGAGAACAATCGGGGCAAGATTCTCCATCAGGGTGTTTCCTCGGAGCCCGAAATCATTGACCTCCTTGGCAAGATGATAGAGTTGGGCAATCGCGAAGATGTCCCAAGCCTCTATGCAGCCTCAATCTGCCATTTTCTCTTTGAGTATATTCACCCCTTCTATGACGGTAACGGGAGAACGGGGAGATATCTTCTCGCGTTGAGCCTGAACGAGACGTTGTCGCAGCCTACGGTGTTGTCGCTTTCCAGGACGATTGCTGAGAATAAAACCGCATATTACAAGGCGTTTGACGTGGTGGAGAGGCCCCTTAATGGTAGCGATGCAACTCCGTTTGTTGCAATGATTCTTGATTTGGTCGAGCAAGCGCAAGATGCCGTTCTGAGCGATTTGGCTGAAAAGCGCGTACAACTCGATGATCTTAAGCGGGCGATCGATGAGCTCGACGATACGTTTACCGAAAGGGCAAAAGATATTCTGTTTTATGCGGCACAGATGCATATCTTCGGTGCCTTTGGCGAATCTACGCTTGATGGTGTGTCGAGCTATCTCGATGTGACAAAGCCGACAGCGAGTAGGTCATTGTCGAGCCTAATCGCTGCCGGATATTTAGAAAAGGTGTCCGCAAGGCCGCTCGTGTGCAAGATGACGGTGGCGGGACTTAATCTGCTCGGGCTAGAGTGAACATCGGTTATCAGACAAATGAACACTCCGAGCGTTTGCCCGCCATTCCTCCATGGTGTGAAATCGCTCTTATCCCATTGAGGCGCCTTTGAGGTTGCCAATGGACTGTTGCGGCAAGCGGTGAAAGCTATGATTCAATTTCGTTTGTCACATACGCCAGGAGTTCATCGTCTAAGGCCTTCAGAGAGTTCTTGATTTCTCGCCTGCGCTCGCGAGCCTGTTCGATTTTTGCATCACATTCTCGTTTTGCCTTGAATTCGAACGGGCTGAAAAAGGAACGTCTGCTCTTAAGCTCTCGAAGTTCGTTCCCCAGCCGGTCAAATTCATCTTCGAGCGCTTGTTTTTGCGTCTTTTTAACAGGATTATCTAACCAGTATTTGGCTTGGAGCTCTGCTTCTTTTTCAGCGCGCTCACGTTCCTTCTTCTTCTCGGAGTCGTATTCGTCACGCTTTGCCATGTCCTCTTTGAGGCGTTCCTTTCGTAACGTGATCGCCTCGGCATTTAGTGAAAAGCCTTCCTTCACGCTATTTGACACATATGCGCCGTGGGCTCTCGTATAGGTTTTATGTCCTATGTTCAACTCTTCAATTACACATAAGTTTGACCACACATTGAACAATAACTCGGGTGCCAAGATAAGACCTGTAATCGAATGGCCCTCAGTCTCTGTCTCTAAGAATTTAATCGCGGTTCTCAACGCTAATTCATATCGATTGTATACGAGCGTGCACATGTCGAAAGCGTCCTCTTCTGCGGACCGGTCGACGCCGCTGCCGTCAAGAAAGTAATCAAAAATGTTGTTGTTTTCCCACTTGTCTCGCCATTTGGTTACACCGTCTACTACAGAGCTGTCGATGATGTTTGCTGCCGTAAAATACATTCGTGGTATCTCTTCAGTAAAGAGGTACTTCTCCATGTCTGTATCATTTAAAGCGTGGCGTTGGCTGTCGGAAATATCCGGAGACTTGAGCATTTCTTTCTTTGCTTTGCAAAAAGTAAAGGAAAGTTTGCCGATTGCTTCCCATTGGCTTTTTCTTATTTCGAGATGGGATGCCAGCGTGCCTGCAATCAACGCGAGATTATCATCTGATGGTGTGTTGATTATTGGCTTGGCATACAAGGAGCTAACTGCTTCGATAATATCATCGAGGTGCAGTTTTAGACTTTTGATGACGCTCCACGCATGAATTAGGCCTTCACAGGTTTTTACTTCATTTGGAAGCAGTTGAAAGGTTTTGAGAAAACAGTCCGAAGATTCGCGAAGGCGATTGTTTTTAATTGTCAGTTGCCAGTCGATTGCTATTGACTTAATTGCCCAAGCATCAATGTTGTCCAAATCAATCTCTAACACCTTGTTCGCATATCGTTCGGCTTCGCAGAAGTTTCTGGTTTTGCATGCAGTTTTGGCCAACGTGAGCAGCCTTTCTGCATCGGCCGTCTTGTCTGTTTTCACCGTGCCTTCGATTTGAACAACGCCTTCAACCATCATTTTCTTTGCGGACTCGAGCGTATATTTCATACCGCAGTTTTGACAGACGAAGAAATCCCCATCTTTGACGATTTCGGTACCGCCGCAAAGTTCACATTTCAGGGCTTTCATGAAGCTAGACCTCTTTCTTTTCAACGATATATATCCATGCAAGAAGCGTTTCTTTGCGAATGAGAATCCGGGCAGTAATTCTTTTGCCGTCGCGATCTTCGATTAGCACCAAACCGGTTGGAAACAGATATGTCTGTCCGTGTGCAATCCCATTTCGAAGATGGCGAAATAGGCACTGCATTCTGTTTTCATCACCGCTGCGGCGCTCGATGGAGTTGTCCTCTCGGAGCGTTAGTTTGACATCCTTGTGTAGGACCGCTCTTGGGTGTTCGGCGCATATTTCTTTATCTAGGGCCATGTTCTCCAGAGTTCCATCAATGGTCTGGCTTCCTATGAAAATGAAAGAGGTTATCCCGGACTCCTTTAATAGCTTTCTCTCTAGTATCTTGATGGAGGGTCCGTTCCAACCTAAAGACGTCAACGTTCGCTGCGTCGACAAAGCGGTCTTATCTTTTGCGATGGGTGCTTGCAAAACGTAGAACCGAAATAGCTCTGATAGCTCGTCTGGCGTAAAGCAATCTGATAGAGGGGCTCGATAACCCTCGAGTTTGAATTTAGTGCTGTTGCAGGAGTGTTGATAGTTTTCATTGACGTGTGATTTATTGGTTCCCATACCCGGCTTCCTTTAGCGCTTATTTATGATTTCCTGCTGACGGATATATGCTTTTAGTTGCTTACAAGTATCTTGGGCGTCGGGGAGCGAATTTGCTTTTACCGCTTTGTCGAGATTTTCGATAGCGATAGGTATCAAATTTGAAAGGGGCCGGTTTCCAGTTTTATCTAAAACGGGGTTTGCGTAGCGCATAGTTTCCAGAACGTCTGCGATTGCCGGTTTCAGTTCGCTAGGTGCTTCTTCTAGGAGCAGTTCGAGTTTGATTTTGTTTGATTTCATTGAATTGGTAAGTGTCGAGACATGTTCCTCGACATCTGAGGTTTGACTCTCGGATGCATTTGCTACACACAACGTAATTACTGACGTGCCAAGTAAAAGGATGCTGAAACCCGAAAGAACGGACAACGCATCGGTCTTTAGCGCTGCTCCGAAAAGAACTAGGGTCAGCTGGATTGCAAATGAAGCCCCCATGAGAACTGTCTTGGAAATACCAAGCAGCTTTAGTTTCTTTACGGGGTCATGAAGGAGGACTGCGACCAACAAGGAGAGCGCAACCAAAGAGAATGCGCTCTCAATCCAAAAGGTAGTTGAGGGTCCAAATAAAAGTACGGCCACGCTTTCGATAACTATGAAGAGGGCTACGGGGGTTGCTGCAACATATGCCTGCGTGTTCTTCATTATGACCTCCGTGCTCCGCACTCGGGACAGAACTTCTCGGTTCCAGAGAAGCGATATCCACACTCGGAACAGAACTTTGCAGCACTTTGCTGCGAATTGGTATCCGTTGGGATGGGCTGCGTCGCGGACGTGCTGGTCGCTTGTGAGAGTGCATCGGTCATAACTGACCCCATGGTCCCACCAACACCGGCCATTACGCCTAGGCCGATTCCCATGTTTGCATATTCGCCAACCGCTTCGTTTTGGGCCATCTTTTCGGCAACATCGAAGTTGCGTTCCTGTTGATAGGTATAGCCTTCGATTTGCCGTTTCTCTGCGCGTGCTTTTGCGGAGATTACGGTTCGCTGCGCCGCGGTTTCTTGTTCGATAACGCTGACTTGCTGCTTTATCTGCGCCTCGCGTACGTCGGCATATTGCTTGAAATGGAGATCCTTAAACTTCTCGTATATCGGGTCGCCTTCGGGCTTGACGATGGCGGTGACCAGCATTTGCGTTAACGAGAGACCGTATGCGGCAAAGTCGGGAAGCAGCTTGTTCTTAAGCGAGCCAGATAACTCTTCCAGGTGTGTATCAAGTTCGAAAATGGAGAGTTTTTGTTCGGTAATTACTTGTGCAAGATGAGTTTTTATGCGAGTTTGCAGGAAAGCTTTGAAATAACTGATCAACTTGTCCTGGGAGAGCAAGGCTTCGGTTCCAACAAGTTTGAGAAGAAGCCTGCGGGGCTCTTTTACAGCAAGAGCCATCTCTCCTGATGCCCCGAGCGAAAGCGGAAATCCATAAGTCGGTTCCATGAACTGAATCTTGGAATTGGTTCCCCAGCGGATGCCCATCTGCTCGATGAGGTTAACGAAGTAGATCTCTGAGTGAAAGGGGCTGACGCCACCGGTTGTTATCTTCGAAATGCCGTTCAGTAGCGGTAGATTTTGAGTCTCAAGTTCATGCCTGCCCGGTCCAAACGAATCCAGGGCCTGTCCATTAAGGAAGAAAATTGCTTCTTGGGTCTCGTGGACAATGAGTTGCGAACCTGTATTGAAATCTTCTGAGGGGTGTTTCCAGATAAAAGTTTGGTTATTGCCCTCATATGTGATGACATCCGTGATGCTCATAGTCCTCCTACTTCCATGGTTAGTAATGCGGATTTGCTAGGATGGCCGTCGTTGCTACGACGGCAAAAGTAGTGCTGAGACCCAGGCGCAGGATGTCGCCGGGGTACAGCTGGGCGGGTGCGCCGGAGCTGATGTCAAGTTCGCTGTTATCGGCTGCTCGAATCAGATACGTGCCGTTGGTCGAACCGAGATCTTGTGCGTACCAAGCATTGTTCTCGGCGAAGATACGGAGATGCCTGGCGGAGACATCCAGCCCAACATCGGTGACAGCGCTGTCTTCGAGTGCGAGCGCTCCGATGATGGAGCCCATGACAGAAGGCTCAATGACATAAGGGCCGACGACGACGAGTTCGTTGTCGATCCTGATAAGGCCGATCGCATGTTCGGTGCCTGTTTGTTTTAAATCGCATGGACAGAAAGAAAGGCTTGAGGGGGTAAACGACCTGACGTTCTCTGCGAATTCAAAGCGGTTCCGGATGTACGCGATAGCGCGGGCCGGATCGCACCAACAGGCGGTCGAAACAACGAGCGCGATTGAGATAAGAGCCCTGTAATCTTTGTCTGGCTGGTAGCTGACGAGGCGCGAGACGGCGTTCCGGTAAAGGAGCCCATTACGCCCACAGGTACTGAGCGCTTGAGCCATCGCGTCAGTCGCTGCCGCAATCATGGTATAGATGTCGGCGTTCGAATACCCTTTTTCCTGTAGCTTGTGCAGGATTTGATTCGATGCGCAGGACCAGTCGGCAAAGTAGCGATCTTCTAGGGAGCCCGGCTGCGAGTGCACAATCGTGCGCGAAAGCCAGCTGGTGTCCTGTGCCATTTGGGCGGTAGGCTGTCCATTTGTTAACGGCAGATCGGATAGTAACAGTTCAGCAAGTGCGCGATGGCTCAGGGTAAATGAAGTCTTGAACAGGGAGAACATGACCTCGAGCGGTGTTTGCCGTCTTGGCATGACATTCTCCCTTCCTTGACCTTATTCGCTAAATTAAGGATAAGGGTGCCACTAGCCGATTTTACTGTGCAACAAATTGCATGTCGGCGAGCGGTCGCGCCGCCTGATGCGTTTGCTCCAGCATGAAAGCTGGTTATCTTAGGGTGCTATGCGGTCGCGTTTTGATCAGGATGGCATGGCTCAACCGCCCTTCGGGAAACTGTGTCCCGTAATGGACGTCCAGAGTGGGATGTAGTTTCTGCGAA
Source organism: uncultured Collinsella sp. (assembly GCA_938045085.1). GTDB lineage: Bacteria > Actinomycetota > Coriobacteriia > Coriobacteriales > Coriobacteriaceae > Collinsella. The sequence goes on from CALINZ010000026.1 coordinate 8,393, forward strand.
AGACCTGTTGCGGAAACGGTATCCCAGAATCGGCGTTCGAAACGGGACGCAGTTTCCGCAAGGGGGTCTGGGGGGAAACCATGTCCCGTTCTGAGCTGAAATACCGAGACGCAGCTTCCCTTGCAAACAGAACAAGGCGCGCTGCCTGCGGTTGATGCAGGCAACGCGCCTTTTACGTTGGGCCTCGTTGAGGTTCGAAGTCGTGGCTTGCGACCTTTAGGAGCGGGCGGCTCCGTCGACGGGGAGCACGGCGCCCGTGACATAGGAGGACATATCGCTCGCTAGGAAAACATATATGCCGTATAACGAAGAGCGAACTAGTTCGCCATGACGCCTTCGGTCCAGGCCTCAACGTCCTCGATGCGCAGGACGTTGGCGACCTCGGCTACGCAGTCGACGCTGGCAAGCTCGGCGGTGGCAGCCTGGACGTCCTTCTCGAGCGCGCGGTGCGTCAGGAAGATGACCGAGCAAGTATCGCTGGCGCCCGACTTGCCGTCCTCGACCTGGTTGATGAGCGAGATCGAGATGTTGTGCTTGGCAAAGATGTCGACCGTCTCGGACAGGGCACCCACGCGGTCGGCGACCTTCAGGCGCACATAGTACTTGGTCTGGAGCTCGTCCATGGGCTTAAAGGCGAGGTTGTGACCATAGGGCTCAATCTCGGGCAGCGGAGCCACGCCGCGGCTGATCTGCTCGGAGAGCGACAGGATATCGCCCACGACGGCGCTCGCGGTGGGGAAGGAGCCTGCGCCGGCACCGTAGAACATGGTTTCGCCCACGGCGTCACCCACCACGTAGACGGCGTTCATGGCGCCGTTGACCTTGGCGAGCATATGGTCTGCCGGGATGAGCGTGGGATGCACGCGGACGTCGACGCCGGCGTCGGTGTTGCGTGCGATCCCCAGCAGCTTGATGGTGTAGCCGAGCTCGCGGGCCTGGGCAATGTCCTCGGCGCCGATGGTACGGATACCCTGCTGGTAGACATCGTCGGTGGTCACGCGGGTGCCAAAGCCGATGGAAGCGAGGATTGCCGTCTTGCTGGCGGCGTCGAAGCCGTCGACGTCGGCGGACGGGTCGGCCTCGGCATAGCCCTTTGCCTGGGCGTCGGCGAGCACGTCAGCGTAATCGGCGCCCTCGGCGTCCATGCGCGACAGGATGTAGTTGGTGGTGCCGTTGAGAATGCCAGCGATGGTCAGGATCTTGTTGCCCACCAGGTCGTGCTCGAGCGTGCTGACAATGGGGATGCCACCGCCGCAGCTGGCCTCGCACTTAATCTGCACGCCGCACGCGCGCGCCTTCTCGGCGAGCGTCTCGACATGACGGCCCAGCAGGGCCTTGTTGGCAGAGACGACATGCTTGCCGTTCTCGAAGGCAGTGGTGAAGATCTCGGTTGCGGGGTGCTCGCCGCCGATGAGCTCGACGACGATGTCGACGGCGGGGTCGGTGACGACATCGTGCCAGTCGCTCGTAAAGGCCTCGCGCTCAATACCGGCGGCTTCGGCCTGCTCCCAGGCAAGCGCGCAGGCGCGGGCCAGCTTAAGGTCGATGCCGTAGGCGGCCAGGTACTCATCGTGGTGGCTCTTGATCAGACGGGCCACGCCGCCGCCGACGGTTCCCAGACCGATGAGGCCGACGTTCACGGTGCGCAGGGGTTCGCTCATAGATAGCTCCTTCGTGCATCTTATGGATGGATTAACCGCTTAAAGGTTGAGTGCATTCTAGCGTGAACCGAGGGCGCGTGCTCGCTAGGCAACAGGAGTCGCACAAAACGGCACCCCCGAAACGCTGCGGAAACATTGGAAACATGCTCGCTACAAACGAACTTCCGTAACAAACTGTCAACGTTTGCACCATAAGGTTTGCCCTGTGCGACTGGGGCATGCAGGCGCTCGTCGGTCCGGTCACCACCGGTGCTGCCGTCGCTGTCTCGGGCGAGATTGCCGACGACATGCTCATGGTCACGCCCTCGGCCTCGTCTCTCGACGTCACCAAGGATAAGACCACGGTCTTTCAGGTTTGCTTCACCGATCCCACCATGGGCGCCAGCGCCGCGAAGTTCTTGGCCGAGAAGTACGCGGATGCCAAGATTGCCCTGTTCTACAACTCCGGCGATACGTACAGCTCGGGTGTTGCCGATGCCTTTGCCGAGCAGGCCAAGGAGTCCAAACTTGATATCGTCGATACCGAGACCTTTAAGGACGATTCCTCCACGAGCTTTACCAACCAGCTCATCAAGGCCAAGGAGGCCGGCGCCACGCTCATCTTTGCGCCGATCTACTACACGCCGGCGTCCGTTTTGCTCAAGAACGCCAAGGACATGGGCTACGACATGACCCTCATGGGTACCGACGGCATGGACGGCCTACTCTCTGTGGAAGGCTTCGATACCTCTCTTGCCGAGGGCGTACTGCTCATGACCCCGTTTTCGGCTGACGATGAGAAGAATGCCGACTTCGTCAAAGCCTATAAGGATGCCTACGACGAGACACCCAACCAGTTTGCCGCCGACGCCTACGATTGCGTCCACGCCATTGTCGAGGCCATCGACAAGGCGGGGATTGACATTACGGCCGACGGTGCCGACATTGCCGGCGACTTTGCCAAGGCCATGCGCAAGATCAAGATCGAGGGCCTGACAGGCGAGCTGACGTGGAATGACGAGGGCCAGGTCGAAAAGCCCGCTACGGCCTATGTGATCCAGGACGGCAAGTACATCGCCGCCTAAGTGCGCATGAAGCGCGACCGGTGAGGCCGTTTTATTCAGGGAAGGGACGCCTGTAACAGAACGGAAACATTACTTTCACACAATAAAGTGGCCTTACTGCATAAAGTAATAGAAATACGCAGAATTATGGATAAATGAACAAATCCAAAGAAAAGTTGAAATAATCGCCACTTTTCTCAACTAAAGCGTCTACTATTTTGCGAACGCCGAACACGGCGAAGGATGGCCTGTCGGGTAACTGAAACCCGACGAGATTTGAGAGGAGAGCCGCATGTCGAGCCTCACCGGTAAGTCATTGAACCCTGTTATGAATCGCAGGAGCGTTATCGCGAGCGCAGCAGGTCTGGGGGCGATGTCCATTCTAGCTGGCTGCTCCTCCAACGGCGGCGACAGTGGTTCCGCTTCGGGCGACGCTTCGTTTAAGATCGGCACCATCGGCCCGCTGACCGGCGCCAACGCGTCCTACGGCAAGTCCGTTACCCAGGGCGTCGAGCTTGGCTGCAAGGATTTCTCGACCAAGGAGCTGCCGCTTGCCAGCAAGGCCGAGGATGACCAGGCCGATGGCGAGAAGGCCGTCAACGCCTTCAACACCCTGCTCGACTGGGGCATGCAGGCTCTCGTCGGCCCGACCACCACGGGTGCGTCGGTTGCCGTTGCCGCCGAGTGCGGTAACGACCCCAAGACGTTCATGATCACCCCGTCCGCGTCCTCCGAGGATGTCACCGACGGCAAGGATTGCGTCTTCCAGGTTTGCTTCACCGACCCCAACCAGGGTGTCAACGCTGCCAAGTTCCTGGCGCAGAAGTATGCGGACGAGAAGTTCGTGCTGTTCTATAACTCCGGCGACGCCTATTCTTCGGGCATCGCAGATTCCTTTAAGGCCCAGGCCGCTGAGTCCAAGCTCGAGATTGTCGACGAGGAGACCTTTAAGGACGACTCCGCCACGAGCTTTACCAACCAGCTGACCAAGGCCAAGCAGGCCGGCGCCACCATGATCTTTGCGCCGATCTACTACACGCCGGCGTCCGTCCTGCTCAAGAACGCCAAGGACATGGGCTACGACGTCAAGATGATGGGCTGCGACGGCATGGACGGCATCCTGGGCGTTGAGGGCTTCGATACCTCTCTTGCCGAGGGTCTGCTGCTCATGACCCCGTTCTCCGCCGACGACGAGAAGAACGCCGACTTCGTCAACGCTTACAAGGATAAGTACGGCGATACCCCCGACCAGTTTGCCGCCGACGCCTACGACGGCGTGCACGCGGTGGCCGAGGCCGTCAAGGAGGCCGGTCTTGGTGTCGACGCCGATCCGACCGAGGTCGCCGAGAAGCTGTCCAAGGCTATGCTCAAGATTACCGTTGACGGTCTGACCGGCAAGCTCACCTGGAACGATAAGGGCCAGGTCCAGAAGGAGCCCACGGCGTACGTCATCACCGACGGTAAGTACGCACAGGCCTAATTGGCCGCCTTACATAGAGCGGTTTTGATCCCAAGCAGGGGAGGTTTTGGCCTTCCCTGCTTGCTTGGTATCTAGGGACAGTGTAACGTTCCTGTTTCATACATTAACTGGAAACCTATTCGAAAGGGGGATGTGGAACATGACGGTCTTTATCCAATACCTGGTCAACGGCCTGTCCATGGGCAGCGTCTACGCCATCATCGCGTTGGGCTACACCATGGTCTACGGTATCGCCAAGATGCTCAACTTCGCTCACGGCGATGTCATCATGGTCGGTGCCTATGTCTCGTTCTGCGCCACGTCGTATCTCGGCCTCCCGGGCTGGGCATCTGTAGTTCTCTCTTGTGTGGTCTGCACGGTTCTCGGTGTTCTCATTGAGGGTCTGGCATACAAGCCGCTGCGTCAGGCGGGCCCGCTGGCCGTTCTGATCACGGCCATCGGCGTGTCTTACTTCCTGCAGAATGCCGCACAGCTTCTGTGGGGCGCCACGCCCAAGAACTTCACTTCGCTCGTCACCTTCCAGGTGCCGGAGTTCTTGGCCAAGTTCAACGTAAGCGCCGTCTCGCTCGTCACCATCGTCGCCTGCCTGGTTATCATGGCCGGCCTGATGTTCTTTACAGGTAAGACCAAGATGGACAAAGCCATGCGCGCTGTGTCCGAGGACAAGGCCGCCGCACAGCTCATGGGCATCAACGTCAACTCCACCATCTCCATGACCTTTGCCATCGGCTCTGCTCTGGCG
>CALINZ010000027.1 GCA_938045085.1 uncultured Collinsella sp.
GGGCGGGTCCCCGTACTTAGTTTCCAAAACGTCCTCGCGCATGAAGGCCCCCGTTGCCTCGCTTCTACGAAGCGTTGGCAACGGGGGCCTTCGCGCTGCGGAATGATTTTGGAAACTAAGTACGGGGACCCGCCCAAGCCGTCCTGCTCGATCGCCCTTGTGGCGTTGGGGCGGAAATGGGTGGGGCGTCAGGGCTTCTTTGCTGATGAGGGGTTAGTATGCCCGGGCTTGGTTGGGGAATGACTTGTTTAGGGATGCTTGGAGCTTTTCGAACGATGCTCGCAAGTTGAGGCTCTGGTCGGTTGAGCGTTTGGCTTTTGTGGTGGGGGAGTCGAGGAGGCCGTCTCTCTGTGTCGGGGGGAAGGAGAAAAGGTCTGCATGTTTTAGGGATGGCTGCTGTGCTGCGTCATTGGAAGAATGCATGCTTATGCGGCCTCCTCGATGTCCACCAAAAGGTTGCGCACGGGGTGTGCTGCTAGGTCCCGTGCGTTGGCAGTATTATGCCGCGGCTGCTGCAAAGAAGTGCTAAAGAAAGGCTTAATGAGGTTTGACGTTGCGATGAAACCGCAGGTAAAAGCTATCGAGTAACACTCTTGAAAGGTTTTGGGCTTAAGGGCTTTCTAAGGTTTGTGGCACGGATGTGGCTTGCCTGTGTGGGGCGTGTGGACGGCTCATTCCTAGCGCTGCGGTGCGGCGGCGCGTACTTGTTCGATGACCTTTTCCATCGTGGCGTCGATGTGGTCTTTTTTGAGCTCGCATTCCCAGATGGTTATGGGCGTCCAGCCCATTTGAGTGAGTGCTGCCACGGCAGCGTGGTCGCGCTCGACGTTGCGACGGAACTTTGCCTCCCAAAACTCAACGTTGCGCTTGGGCTGGCTAGGGTTGCACTTGGGGCAGCGGTGCCAAAAGCAGCCGTTGACGAAGATGGCGATCTTGCGCCCGGGGAAGGCGATGTCGGGTTTTCCGGGCACCTTCCATTCCAGACGGTATCCCGTAAGGCCTGCGGCGCGCAGGCGCTGGCGAACGAGCAGCTCGGGCTTGGTGTTCGCACGCTTGTTGCCCTTCATGGACTTTTTGATGGCGGCGCGACGGCGCACGAGCTCACGCTCGTCAGCGGAAAGGTCCGAGGTGTCGATGCCGTCCAGCAGGCCGGGCTTGGGGCGCTTTTTGCTGCGGCGCTTGGCTTTGCGCTTGGGCTTGGTAACGGGCTCGTCGGCTGTGGTGGACTCGGTGTCGTTGGCGCCGTTAGCCTCAAGCCGATCTTCCTTCAACTCAATCAGGGCATCAATGAGCCCTTTGTCGGCGGGCATCCACTCAACGGTGGCAAGCGAGGTGCGCGGAATCCAGCGGATATCGAGCTGGCGGTCATGCTTCTGGGGTTCATCGGATTCATCGGCGAGCGAGCAGTAGTAGCACTCCATGGAGAGATGGAAATCGGGGTAGTCGTACTCAACGGTATAGAAATCGCGCAGGTTGGTGACTTTTACCTGCAGCTCTTCCATGAGCTCGCGGCGTACGGCGTCCTCGGGCGTCTCGCCGCGCATGAGCTTGCCACCGGGGAACTCCCAAAGTCCCTGCATGTCGCCGTAGCCGCGCTGCACGGCAAGCAGCTCATCGGATCCTTCCTTGCGAATGATCCCAGCGGCAACATGAACAGTCTTCAACAGGAGTCCTCTCTCAACATCAACACGTGGCAGGGTAGCTACGCGTACCTTACACAACGGTAAGGCAAGCGTAAGCCATATCGATGGTAGCCGACTCGTCTTCTTGCGACTATAGATGCCGTAGACTAATCGCAAGAAAGGACTCGGTATGCAAACCACGCACATGGCGACCCCGGTACTGGAGGTCGCGCATCTCGAAAAGGTATACGGAGCGCTGGGCAACGTGACCCGTGCGCTCAACGACGTCAGCTTTACCGTCAACCGCGGCGAATTCGTTGGCATCATGGGCGCTTCGGGCTCGGGTAAGTCGACGTTGCTCAACTGCGTCTCGACCATCGATAGCGCCACGAGCGGCACCATCCGTATCAACGGGCAGGACGTAACACGCATGAAGCAGGCTAAGCTTTCGCAGTTCCGCCGCGAGGAGCTCGGCTTTATCTTCCAGGACTCCAACCTGCTCGATACGCTCACGGCACGCGAGAACGTCGCCCTGCCGCTCACCATCGCCCGCACAAACTCGGCAGAGATCTCAACCCGCGTGCAGGATGTGGCAGCGCGCCTGTCCATCAGCCAGGTGCTCGACAAGTATCCCTACCAGATGTCCGGCGGTCAGCAGCAGCGCGTTGCCGCGGCTCGCGCGCTCGTTACCGACCCCACCATGATCATGGCCGACGAGCCCACCGGCGCCCTCGATTCTAAAAGCGCTCGTCTGCTGCTCGAGAGCCTGGAGGCCCTCAATCGCCGCTTGCGCGCGACCGTGCTCATGGTCACGCACGACAGCTTTGCCGCCAGCTACACGAGCCGTGTGCTGTTCATTCGCGACGGCAAGATTTTCACCGAGCTGCGCCGCGGCGATACCGACCGCCGAGAGTTCTTCGACCGCATTATGGAGGTCGTTGCCATGATGGGCGGTGAGGGCTCCGATGCTCTGTAAACTCGCTTGGGGCAACGTCCGCCGCGCCGGCCGCGACTACCTCGTCTACCTTTTGACGCTCACCCTGGGCGTCACGGTCTTCTATGCCTTTAACACCATCTCGATGCAGGTCGACATCGCCGGCATCGATGAAAAGGGCTTGGCACAGGTTATGGGCAGCATGCTCGGCGGCCTGACGTACTTTTTGGCCGGTGTCATGGCCTTTTTGATGGTGTATGCCAATAACTTCATCATGAAACGCCGCAAGAAGGAGTTTGGCCTGTACCAGGTGCTCGGCATGGGGCGCGGGCGCGTCGCCACGATCATGGCGCTCGAGACGGTGATCGTTTCGGTCGTGGCCTTTGTCGCCGGCATTGTGCTGGGCGTGGGACTCTCCCAGCTCATGACGTTCTTTACGGCCTCGCTCTTTAAGACACAGATCGCCAATTTCCACTTCTTTTTCTCGGTGCATGCGTTCAACCTGACCCTTGCTTGCATGCTCGTAATGTTTGTGCTCACGCTACTGCTGAACCTTCGCGCCGTGCGTCGTACCAAACTCATCGAGCTTATGGGTGCCGAGCGTCGCAACGAGAGCATCAAGACACGCAACCCCTGGATTGCGATTGCCATCTTTGTCGTGGGCGTGGCGCTTGTGGGCGTGGCCTATTACCGTCTGTTACGTGATGGGTTCCCGCTAACCGCGACGGACAGCAAGCTGCAAGAGGCCATGAACCAGTTTGGTATTACGACCGCTATGGTTACCGTGGGCACCTTTGCCCTGTTCTGGGGGCTCTCGGGCATGCTCATCAAGCTGCTGCAGAGCCTGCGCAGCGTGTATTGGCGTGGCCTCAATATGTTTACCGTGCGTCAGCTTTCGGCCAAGGTCAATACGGTGTGCTTTTCGATGGGCGTCATCGCGATGCTCCTGTTTTTGGCCATCACTTCGGTGACGTGCGGTATGTCGATTGCCAACGTGATGAACGAAAACCTGGAGCGCTATAACCCTGTTGATGTGTCTCAGACGTATGTCTATTACACGCCCGAAACGCTCGACTACTACAAAGAGTATGTCAATCCGTCTGAGGCCGATCGCATGGTGTTGGCCGATAGTACGGTCGATTTGTACTCCGCATGGCACGGCGATCGTATCGATCACGATAACGTTGCAGACGGTATTAAGGGCAAGTCGGCGGACAACAACGACGAGACCGGCAAGAAGGTCAATATCGCCGATGTTGCCGGTGAGCATGTGCAGATCGATTCGTATCTGAGTTACCCATTTGGCGGCTCGAATCCTTCGGTGACTCCAAGTGAGATGTGCAAGACCATGGGCGAAAAGCTTCCCAAGGCGTTCGGGGGTAGCAATGCCGATGCGATGGGTCTGTTTGTGACGCCGGCGAGCCAGTACAACAAACTGCGTCAGATGATGGGCGAGGAGCCGGTGCATATCGGTCACGACCAGTATCTGCTCACGTGTGATATGGGCGGCGAGCTGGTCGACATGTACACCAAGTATATGGCTGGCGGCCATACCCTCACCTTGGGCGGGCATGAGCTCAAGCCCGCAGCCGATAAGTCGGACAAAGATACGGCGGCCATCGCCAACTCGGCGATGGGCAGTAATCCGGGTACCGTCGTCGTTGCCGACGAACTGTTGTCCCAACTTAATCTGCAGCCGTATTCCAGTAGCCTGCTCGTTAACTACAAACAGGGGATGGATACGACCGAGGCAGACGAGAGCATTAAATACACTGTGCTCGACAATCTGCTCGTTGACGGCAAGGAGTCGGGGTCGTGGGGAACCTTCATCACACGCTCCGAGATGTACACGCAAGCAGCGCAAATGAACGGTCTTATTAGCTACCTAGCCATCTACATCGGCTTTGTATTGGTTGTTGCATGCGCGGCGATTCTGTCGATCCAGCAACTCTCCAACGTGGCCGACGGCAGCCGCAGCTATCGTGTGCTGGCACAGATCGGCTGCGACGACCGCCAGATTCGCCATTCGGTGATGGCGCAGCAAGCGGTATTCTTCCTGTTCCCGTTGGCGGTGGGCTTGGCGCACTCCTTTGTGGCACTTAAGGTGATCATCGAGATGATGAGCATATTCGGAAATATGAGCATCGGCGGCACCGTGGGCCTCACCTGCGCGATCTTCCTGGCAGCCTACGGCGGCTATTTCCTGGTGACCTACCTCATGAGCACCGGCATGGTACAAGCCGCCATAGCCACCCGCTACAGCGAGTAACAAGCGGGCAAAACCGTCGCAAAATTAGAGGCGTATGACCGCCGCGAAGGGACCAGGGGCCCTTTCGCGGCGGTTTTTGCCAATCTGGTGCGTCTCAGATACAAGTGAGTAGACTTTTTTGAACCTGCCGAGTACATCGCGACAAATGATCTATAAAACTGCAGGTCAGAGCTGTGGCGTTTTGGGGCGTGCTCGGCCTTCTGCAAAAAACCTACTCACTTGGTTTTTCTGCTAGAAGACCGCCACGAGGGAAGGCAACTCCCTTACGTCGGTTTGGACGTTTGCCCAGATAAAACCTGCCAAAATAAACCTGTCCCTTTTTGGCAGGTGGTTTCAGCTGAACGGCGGGCGGTGCGGCTTGGGTGTGCGGGCTCACAATCTGGGGAAACCGAACAGATTGGGGGCTTGTATGATCGATTCGAGGGGAAACGTGCGACCCGAGGGCATGTTTAACAGAGTGCGCCTGGCCCCCGAAGCCCGGCGCGCATACGATACGCGAGGGGTAGTCGTTGGGGACGTTCTTAAACGACTAGTCAAACAAGAACGTCCATTACAGTCGAAATTGTCAGCCCGGGACCGTCTCGGGCTACGAT
>CALINZ010000028.1 GCA_938045085.1 uncultured Collinsella sp.
AAGGCCCGGCGGTGTAGCTTAGCGTCGACGCTTCCAGATAATGCCGAGGATGATGACGATGATGCCGCCGATAAGGCACGCGCCAACTACTGCCAGCGTGCGGTCTCCCGTTGCGGCGAGCTTACCGCTCGTCTTCTTGGTGCTGACCTTCGTGGTCGTCGTGTCCGTCTTAGGCGAGGGCTTAGGCGTCAGGGCCGGTGTGGGCGTGGGGTCCACGGCTACGGAGCCGAAGCTGATGGTGCCGGCGAGCCCGGCCATCTTGCTCTCCCAGCCGTTCTGCCCAATCAGCGCCCTCAGCGCCGCCTCGCATGTGCCCCACTCGGTGTACTTGGTGGCGTGTGTAAAGGTGGGAAAGTCGGTCGTGTTGGTAATGATGTAGTTGTTGGTGGCGACGGTATAGGTCTTGGCGGGGACGAGCGTGCTGCCGTCTTTGGTGAGTGTGGCACTCACAATGCGCTTGCCTTCGGGCTGCGTCCAATCAATCGTCACGTTGATGCCGCCAAAGGAGAGAACGCTGCCAGAGTCATCGCGCCACTTGTACTTGTCTTGCGCCTCCTGCTCGGTGTGACCGGCCGCCACGTAGGCTTGCTGAAGCTCGTAGCTGTCGTTGCAATCGTCGCTGATTTGTAGCGAGTGCTCGAGCGCTGCGAGGAAGTCCGCGCCGGTCATGGTCCAGGTCTCCACGGTGTTGCCGTAGGGCGAGATGGCGATGACGTTGCCGGCGGTCACGTTGCCCGCCGCGATGCCGCCGCGGATGCCGCCAGCGTTTTCGATAGCGAAGTCCGCGCCCGTCAGGGCAAGATAGGAGCCGCAAATCACGTGGCCGATGGTTTGGGCCTTGGTGGTGTCGCCCTCCTTGCTGGGGCGGAAATCGGTGGTGCGCACCATTTCCCAACCATGCGTGCCTGCGGCGTCCTCGCCGTAGAAATAGTTGGTGGTGGATGTGCCGAGCACCTTGTTCGATTCGTTTTCAAAGTCCTCGTCGAGCGGCTTGATCTTGTTGCGGACGGCTTCAAGGCGGCTTTGGTAGTCGGAGCCCTTGTCGGGGTCTGCCAAAAGGTCGTTGACGTTCTTGGCGGTGTAGAGCTTCTCGTCGCTGCCGTCTGCAGGGACCGTGACCGTGTCATCGTCGGTCGTCTCGGTGCCATTCGTGTCGTATTTGTACGGAATGGAAAGCAGCCCCACCTCGGCAAAGGCGCTGCCTGCCTCGACAACGTGGATCGTCTTGCCGTCGGCTCCCGTCACCTTCTCGTTAAGGTTGATGTGCTCGTGGCCTGCGATAAGGGCATCGACGCCACGGAGCCGCGTGGCAAAGGTCTTTGCGTCGAGCGTGTGCGCGATACACACAACAACATCGCAGCCCTCCTTGCGCAGCTGCTCTGCCTCGGCATTGATGGCGTTCGCGGCACTCGAGAAGCTGGTGCCCGCGACCAGGTCCGCGCGCAGCGAGGATTCCAGCGACTCATCCATGGCACCCACGACGCCGACCTTGATTTTGTAGTCGAATGTGGAGTGATCCTCGCTATCCTCCCAGGTGCGATCGAGCGTCTTCGTGATGCTCGAGCTCCATACGCCGCTCGTAGACTTTGCGTTCGCGCAGAGCATGGCGAAGGGCGTGCCGGTGGTGCTGTAGCTGGTCATGGTGCGGAGTTTGTCCGCGCCGTAGCTCAAGTCGTGGTTGCCTGGCGTGGTTGCGTCGTAGCCGTCGGCGTAGAAGGTGTCCATGAGCTCGGCGATGCTCTTGCCCTCGCTCATGGTGGCGAAGGACTGTCCGTGGAAGGTGTCGCCCGCATCGAGTAAAAGATCGGGGGCGCTGCTTTGGGCGCTATAGAGAACCGCCAGTCCGTCAAAGCCCACAGTGCCGGTGCCCTTGCTTGCGTTGTAGCTGTACTTGTAGCTGCCGTGGATATCGTTGGTGTGCATGACGGCCACGGAGCCGTCAATAGCGGCGGGCAGGTTTCCCGCGAAAGCGAGGCTTGGGATGCCTGCGAGCGCGCCGGCAAACAACGCGGCGGCCAACGCAAAGCGGGGGAGTCTTTTCATGGCAGTTTCCTTAGTCCTTAGCCAGAATGTCTGGTTGAATATCGGATTATCGACATAATATGCGAAAACCGCCGCAAGGGCCTCTGTCCCTTTGCGGCGGTTTTGGCGTTTGCGCAGATAAAACCTACCAAAATAAACCTGTCCCTTTTTGGCAGGTTTTAGCTCAGCAGCATGCGGTCGTTGGCGAGCTCGCCTCCCGAGACCTCCTCGAACTTCTGCAGCAGGTCGGCTACGGTGAGCGACTTCTTCTCATCGCCCGCCACGTCGTAGATCACGTGGCCTTCGTGCATCATGATCAGACGGTTGCCCAGACGGATGGCGTCGTTCATGTTGTGCGTGACCATGAGCGTGGTCAGGTGGTTCTCGTCGACGATCTCCTCGGTCAGGTTAAGCACCTTAGAGGCCGTCTTGGGGTCGAGGGCCGCGGTGTGCTCGTCGAGCAGCAGCAGGCGCGGCCTGGTGAGCGTGGCCATCAGCAGGGTGAGTGCCTGGCGCTGGCCACCCGAGAGCAGGCCGACCTTGGCGTTGAGACGCGTGTCCAGACCAAGGTCCAGGCGCTTGAGCAGCTCGACGTACTCATCTTTCTCGGCCTTGGTGACGCCCCACGAAAGGCCGCGACGCTGGCCGCGACGCTTGGCGAGGGCCAGGTTCTCGGCGATCTGCATGTCGGCAGCGGTACCGCGCATGGGGTCCTGAAACACGCGGCCCAGGTACTTGGCGCGCTGCGACTCGCTCAGGCGCGAGATGTCGGTGCCGTCGAGCTCAATAACGCCCGAATCGAGCGGGTACACGCCGGCGATCATGTTGAGCAGCGTGGACTTGCCGGCGCCGTTGCCGCCGATCACGGTTACAAAGTCGCCGTCATTCAGGGTGAGGTCGACGCCGGTGAGCGCGCGCTTCTCGGTGACGGTGCCCTTGTTAAAGGTCTTCTTGACGTGCGAGAGCTTAAGCATCTGCCTCATCCCCCTTCGTGTAGGAGCTGCGGAGCTTATAGCGCTCCCAAACCACGGGCACGCACAGGGCCACGGCGACGATCACGGCGGAGAGCAACTTCATGTCGTTGGCGTCCATGCCCAACTGCAGCACGATGGCGCGGATAAGGAAGTACACCACGGAGCCAAAGACGGCGGAGGCAAGACGGACGCTAAACTGCGTGAGGCCGCCGGGCAGCAGACGGCCGAGCACCTCGCCGATAACAATGGCGGCAAGACCGATAACGATGGCACCGGTGCCCATACCAATGTCGGCATACTTTTGGCTCTGGCAGATGAGCGCGCCCGAAAGGCCGATGAGGGCGTTGGAGAGCACGAGGGCGATCATCTTGGTGGAGTTGGTGTTGACGCCCAGAGCGCGGATCATGTACTCGTTGTTGCCGGTGGCTCGCAGCGCCGAGCCGATCTCGGTGCCAAAGAACCAATACAGGATGGCAACGATAGCCACGGCGAGCAGGATGCCCAAGATGATGGCAACGGTGGACTGCGGCAGACCGGTCATATTGCTGACGGCGGAGAACACGGTGCCCTTGGCAAGAATGGGCGTATTGGACTTGCCCATGATGCGCAGGTTGATGGACCACAGGCTGATCTGGGTGAGGATTCCGGCGAGGATCGCGGGAATCTCGAAGACGGTGGTCAGGATGCCCGTGACGGCGCCCGCGATGGCGCCGGCGCACATACCGGCCAGCACGGCGAACAGCGGGTCGACGTTGTTATTGACGATGAGCACAGCGCAGACGCAGCCGCCGAGGGCAAAGCTGCCGTCGCAGGTCATATCGGGAATGTCGAGCAGGCGGAACGTGATAAACACGCCAAGCACCATAATGCCCCAGAGGACGCCCTGCGAAACGGCGCCCTGCAATGCAATGAGCATGCTTCATACCTCCTAGGATAGGGTGGACACGTGATTCACCATAATAGCGGTAACAATGCATAGAAGAGTTACGGACAGACGTTTTGTTTTACCTGAAACAAGCAGGGCGGACGCCGGTCTACAGCGCCCGCCCCTGTGGCTCAGATATTGAATAACGCGGCTAAAGCGCGAGCACGGGCTCTAGACGCATGCCGCGTATGGCATTACGCGTCCAGGGCGGAAAGGTCGATGCCCAGGGCCTCGGCCATTTCGTCGTTCTTGACGACGACCAGGTCCTTGCTCGAGAGGTGCTTGATCGGCATATCCTCGGGCTTGGCCTCGCCCTTCAGGATCTTAACGGCCATCTCGCCCGCGGCGTAGCCCAGGTCCTCATAGTTGATGGAGAGGGTGAACAGGCCGCCGGCCATGCACATACCCTCCTCGCCGGTCACGAAGGGAAGCTTGTTCTCCTTGCAGATCTGGCCGACCTGCGAGGCACCCGCGGCGATGGTGTTGTCGGTGGGGGAGTACAGCGCGTCGACCTTGCCCACGGCAGACTCGACGACGGACTGAATCTCGTTGGAGCTCGAGACGGTGAAGTCAGTGTACTCGAGGCCCAGCTTGTCGAGCTCTTTCTTGGCGGCCTTGATCTGGACGTCGGAGTTGGACTCGGCGGTGCAGTAGAGCAGGCCGACCTTTTTAACGTCGGGCAGGACCTTCTGCATCATCTCGAGCTGCTCGGCGACCGGGGTGAGGTCGGAAGCGCCCGTGACGTTGGTGCCCGGCTTGTCGTTGTCCTGTACCAGGCCGGAGGCGGCGTAGTCGGTGATGGCGCAGCCCACGATGGGGATATCGGCCGTGGCGCCGGCGGCAGCCTGCGCGGCGGGCGTGGCGATGGCATAAATCAGGTTGACGTTGTCGCCCACAAACTTGTCGGCAATGGACTTACACGTGGACTGGTCGTTCTGGGCGTTCTTCTGGTCGATCTTGACCTTAAGGCCGCTCTCTTTGATGGCCTTGACAAAGCCGTCGTTGGCGGCATCGAGTGCGGAGTGCTCGGTGAGCTGCAGAACGCCGATGGTGTAGTCGGAACCGGCGGCGGCAGAGCCGGAACCAGAGTTGCCGCCGCATCCGGCGAGCGGGGCGAGCGCGAGCAGGCCGGCGGAGACCAGAAGGCTCCTGCGGCTGATGGTGATGTCCTTCATATCATTACCCCCAGTATAAAAATGGCTGGAAACACTGCACTGGGACAAAGTGCAAGTGGAACTATAGTAGCGCTGATGTCCATTTTTACAACAGCCTGGCGGGTTTTTTAATACAGAATCGGATGGGCGGTACGGGTAGTCGAATGGGCGGCGGAGGGTCTTATGCGGCGGAGGAGGCGTCGTCCTCGTCCAGGGCGGCGAAGAGCTTCTTGCCGTCGAGCAGGCGCGTGCTGACGTTTCTCATACGGGCGATCTCGACGGTGCGCAGCGTATCGTCGGTGCCTCGGGCGTCGTAGACCGTTCCCAGCAGATACGAGATGCCGTCTCGTTGCTTGATGGCAAAGGGACGGAGTGTCATCCGTGCTGCTTCGGTTTCGCCACGCGTCGTGACGCTCGAAATATCAAAACTCACCGTGGTTCCGTGGTCGATGGCCTGCTCGACGAGCTCGCACGTGTCGATACGCTTGATGGGCGTGCGTGTTGCCTTGGTAGCCTTGCTGCCTGCGCTCGGAACGGGTTCGGGTGTATCGAGGTAGCCGCGAACGTCGGCACTCGCCATGGCAACTAAGTGCTGCGCCATGCTCTTGCGGATAGCGATAGGCGTGGAGCGGTTGCGCATGACCATACCGTGGAGCCGGATGATCTCTTCATCGGTGAGCGGACGGGTAAGAAGTTTGTAGCCCACGCCGCGTTTGTACTCAATTTCGTATCCGGCATGGCGAAGCGCGGAGATGGCGGTGTAGATGCTGCGCCGCGCCGCCGAGATGGGCATGCGGGCGGGGTCGTCGGGATGGGCGAGGCGCCGGATCAACTCATCGGAAAGCATGGCCTTGTCCTCGCCAGTGTTTTCGCTTAATAGTTGCAGGATGCGAACGGCGCGATAGGCTGCCATCGAGGCGGCGCCTCTAGTCGTGGTGTCGTAGGTTTCAACAGCGGCTTCGGTCATGGTGCCCACGTCCTTTCCGTTTTGGGTGGCGACGGTATGGAGCCTAGGACGTGGGGCTTTCCCAGGGGCGCAGGGCGCTCTGGGCGGTCGGTAGTCGTCGGCAAACGGCGGGTTGAGTTTTCAACAGCCCTGCTCAACTGACCAAAAACTTGCCAAAAGCTTGACGGATGCTGTTGAAAAAAGCGTCTCTCGACCGATGTCGAGAGACGCTTATGCGATGAGCGTTGGCGTGTGGCGACGCGAGCTAGCGTCCGACGATTAGAAGTCGGCGTTGCCCACGGTGCGCGGGTGCGGCAGGACGTCGCGGATGTTGCCCACGCCGGTGAGGTACATCACCAAGCGCTCGAAGCCCAGACCGTAGCCGGCGTGCTTGCAGGAACCGTAGCGGCGCAGGTCAAGGTAGTACTTGTACTGCTCGGGATTCATGCCCAGGTCCTTGATGCGGGCCTCGAGCAGATCCAGGCGCTCCTCGCGCTGGGAGCCGCCGATAATCTCGCCGATGCCCGGCACCAGGCAGT
>CALINZ010000029.1 GCA_938045085.1 uncultured Collinsella sp.
CGGCATGTTTGGAATTTGCCGCATACTACAGGTTTGAGTGGCTCTCTCAGTAGGTTTTCATGGTTCGGATTGGCTTTGGTTACATGACGTTTCCCGTAGTGACGTAATTGATGCAGGTCTCCTATCTCTTGCCGTAATATAATTACGGCAAGAGATAGGAGACTCTCATGCTTAAGCGTTTTACTGTTGATGGCTATAGGAATTTTTCGACTCCGGTTTCATTTAATTTCGCAGCTTCTCGTGATTACCAGTTTGCAGAAAATAACATTAAAAACGGAACCGTGAAAACTGCACTTTTGATCGGCAGAAATGCGTCTGGTAAATCGAATTTCGGTTCAGCTTTATTCGACATTACACTCGGCTTTCCAAAGGCATTCGATTATTCTGACCAGGATGATCGTCTGTTTTTGAGTGCTGACTGCGGGCGAGGTACGGCACAGTTCACCTATGTCTTTGAATTTGACGGTCGCGAAATCAATTACTGCTATGAGAAGACTTCTCCGACTACTTGGCTTCACGAGACCCTATTGATTGATGGGGAATGAATTTTCGAATTCAATAATGCAAGCGGCGTTTTCGAAGAGAACCATCTTGAACGAATCGGTGCTGCTGGGATCAAT
This sequence comes from uncultured Collinsella sp., assembly GCA_938045085.1. Taxonomy (GTDB): domain Bacteria; phylum Actinomycetota; class Coriobacteriia; order Coriobacteriales; family Coriobacteriaceae; genus Collinsella. Next base: position 621 of record CALINZ010000029.1, read on the forward strand.
TTTGAATTCTCCGATACCTCGTTGAGCCTTCTTTCATACATAACGAGCAGTCTTCCAACTAATGTTTTAGGCGTCTTGGCGGAGTTGCGCCGATTTGTCTCGCGCATGAGACTGATTCGCATGGACAGTTTTCGATTGAAAGGGTTTGAAACAAGAAAGGTAATCGACAAGATCATACGCGAGAACAAGGTCGCGGAATTCGAGTCATTTATTCGCAATTTTGGAGTCGATGAGTCCCTGATCGTTATTAAAGAGTCCGACGGCTTACCTGTTCTGTATTTCAATCATCCCATGCGTTGCATCCCGTTTGTCGAGGCATGTTCTAGCGGTACAAGAACCCTGGTTAAGTTGTTCTCTGAGCTTGAGCTTAACGAGTCGGCCAGTTTTTTGTTCATAGATGAGTTTGACGCTTTTTGTCACTTTGAGATGGCAGAGAGCCTTTTGAAGTTCTTTGCTTCAAAGGCATCTTGTCAGATATTGTGCTCCACCCACAATACTTCGCTTGTTAAGAATGGCGTAATGAGGCCCGACTGCGTATATCAAATTTCTGCAAAAGAGGGTATTCGAACCTTGGCCGATTCCACCGATCGTGAGTTGAGGCTCGGCAACAATATTGAGAAGCTCCTCCGAGCCGGAGAGTTTGAGTAGCCATGAACGGTGCGTCTGAAAAGAACGTCCTGCTCATTGTTGAAGGCGCTAAACGCGAGCCTCAGCTGATGGAGAGCATTTTGGCTAACTAGTGAGCAGATGACGCAAAATGCAAACGAGTCTGTGGCTGACTTAGCTGCGGCTGTGGCCGGCGTCGACCATTCTGAACTTTTGCTCAAGGAGATTGGTCGTTTGCAGAACGGTTCATTTTGTGCTTGTTGCACCTGCATTTTCTTTATTGCAAATTGGCCCAAGAGGCTTAACGACGTTTGGAACAAGGCGATTAAGAGGGGCTTGGGTATTCGTTTGTTCTAAATCTATAACGGCAGCGACAAGGTGATTAAGCTTGAGCGCAAAAAGAAGTACGGCAGCTGGATCTACAAGGAGGACGCGCCACTTACGCGCGGCGAGTTTGAGCAGATTCTGGCTGGCGACTATGACTTTTTGCCGAGGAGCCCCTATCCGCTCTGCCGCGAGTTCTACATCGAGTGTATCTGTAACATGATGCGCCTGTGGGTCATCGTGAACTATGAGCGTGAGCCGTGGGTGATGGACGAAGGTACCGTGTGCATTACGTCTGACATGAACGTGCGCGCGGCGGTGGGAAGCTTTGACATTTTTGATGCAACGCTGTCCGCATTGCCCGTGCTGGAGCCCGGCAAACTGGTGATGGAGGTCAAGTTTACCGAGTTTTGCCCGCAGCCGGTGCGTGATATGGTGCCGCCGAGTGTGGGTTTGGCCAGGTCGACCCTGCCAAGATCTGTCTGTCGCTGCTCGTGGCGCTCGCCATGGGCATCCTGATCTATTACGTGTACAAGCGCTTCTTTATCGGCGTCGTGTACTCGCACAGCTTTGCCGTGACGCTTGTGGGCATGTGCGTGCTTACCTGCAGGTCACGCTCGCGTTCTCGACCAACGTGGTCATCTCGCTCGGTATGGTCGGTGCTCTGTCTATCGTCCGCTACCGTACGGCGGTCAAGGACCCGCTCGGCCTGCTGTATCTGTTTTGGGCCATTCCCACGGGCATTACTGCGGGTGCCGGCATGTATGCGTTCGTGGGGCTCACGGCGGTGGTGATCGTGGTGATGATTGCCGGCTTTGCGAGCCACCAGGACAAGGCGCGCGTATACATGATGGTCATCCACTACACGGGTCAGACCACCGGCGACGATATCGTGCGTGCATTTGGGCGCACCAAGTTCACCGTCAAGTCCAAGACCATGCGCGGTGACAAGGTCGAGATGGCCGTCGAGGTGTTCTCGGACGGTGTGGATATGCCCTATGCCGACGCCATCCGCGCGCTCGACGGCGTTTGCTCGACCTGAGTGAGCCGATTTGGTTCGCATGCCGTCTTCACGGGTATCATGGTGAAAGCGATTTCAACGACAGGGGTGCTCGTGGTAAAGATGAAAGATGTGGCCGAGTTGGCCGGCGTTTCGAGCGCCGCCGTCTCGCGCTACCTCAACGGTGGCTACATATCGGCGGATAAAGCCGAGCGCATTAAGCAGGCGATTGAGCTGACAGGATACGTGCGGTCCAGCCAGGCTCGCGCGCTGCGCACTGGCTCCACCAAGCTCATCGGCGTCATCGTGCCCAAGATCAACTCGGAATCCGTGAGCCGCATTACCGCCGGTATTGGTCAGGTGCTTGGCTGCCGGGGCTACCAGATGCTACTTGCCAACACCGACAACGCGGCCGATCGTGAGCTCGAATACCTTGATTTATTCCAAAACCACCCGGTAGATGGCATTGTGCTGGTGGCAACCATGATCACCGACGAGCACCGTCGGGCGATTGAGTCGTGCCGCGTGCCCATCGTGCTGATCGGCCAGAATGTTGAGGGCACGGCGTGCGTCTATCACGACGATTACGAGGCCGCCTTTGAGCTGGGCCATGCACTTGCGGGTCGCGTGGACGGCAAGATTGCCTATATTGGAGTTACCGATGAGGACCGCGCTGCTGGTTACGACCGCCGTCGCGGTTTTGAGGCCGGCTTGCGCGCCGCGTGCGTGGCACTTGATCCGAGCCTGATTCGCCAGGGGTCCTTTACGCTCGATTCGGGCTATGGTGCGGCGCGTGAGCTGCTTTCCGTCGCTCCCGATGTTTCGTTTATCGCCTGCGCGACCGACACCATGGCGGCGGGCGCACTGCGTGCCATCGATGAGGTTCGCGGCATGGGCGAGGGCATACACCGCGTGAGCGGTTTTGGCGACAACGCGTTTTTGCGCGCGCTGACGGGCGGCATTCCCACCGTGCACTATGGCTACCTGACCAGTGGCGTCGAGGCGACCAATATGTTGCTCAACACGCTCGATGGCGTTGAGGGGGAGAGCGGTCTCAAGACGCTCAAGCTCGGCCATCAGCTTATGAATGTCTAGGCTTTGGGCACGTCTGCCTGCCTCTGAGCCCTTATGTTTGTCTCAAAACTACCATTCGCCGGCTTTTTCCTACCGTTCACCGTTATATGAAAACGATTGCAGTCATATGAAACTGAAAACGATTACAGTATAAGTGTCAAAGATGGCCGGGTGCGCATGCGCCCGTTGGAGGAAAGGGAAGTCATGGACTACCGCAAATCAGCCCAAGAGGTGCTCGACAACATCGGTGGACCCGACAACGTTGTTTCGGCCGCACACTGCGCCACGCGTCTGCGCCTGGTGATTGCCGATAACGCCAAGGTTGACAAGGAGGCCCTCGAGAATATCGACGGCGCTAAGGGCGTCTTTGAGGCCCAGGGCCAGCTGCAGATTATTTTTGGCACCGGCACCGTCAACAAGGTCTACGAGGAGTTCATCGCGCTCAGTGGCGTCGAGGCTGCCACCAAGGCCGAGGTCAAGGAGGCCGCGGCGCAGCAGCAGAACATCTTTATGCGTGCCATTAAGGTGCTCGGCGACGTCTTTGTCCCCATCATCCCTGCCATCGTGGCTTCGGGCCTGCTGCTGGGCATTATGAGCGCCCTCAACTTTATGGCCTCCAACGGCTTTATCGCGCTCGACACCAATAACTTTATCTATAAGATCGCCGACCTGGTCTCGGGAACGTCCTTTGGCATTCTGCAGATCCTGATCGGCTACTCCGCCGCCAAGGCCTTTGGCGCCAACCCGTATCTGGGTGCCGTCGTCGGCGGTGCGTTCATCAACTCCTCGCTGCAGAGCGCCTACACGGTTGCCTCCGAGGGCGTTCAGACCATGGTCACCGTCATCCCCGGCGTGTACAGCTTTGAGTGGGTCGGCTATCAGGGCCACGTGATCCCCATCGTTATCGCCTGCGCCATTCTGGCCTTCCTCGAGAAGCGCCTGCACAAGATCGTTCCCGAGATGTTCGACCTCTTTGTGACCCCGCTCGTCTCGGTGTTCGTGACCGTGCTCGTGACGCTCGTTGCCGTCGGCCCCATCTTCGTGTGGGCCGAGAACGCCATCCTCGGTCTGATCCGGGCTCTGCTGACCCTGCCCTTCGGCATTGGTTCCTTTATCGTCGGCCTGTTCTATGCCCCCACGGTCGTTACCGGTATCCACCAGATGTACACCGCCATTGACCTGGGCCAGCTCGCCCAGTACGGCGTGACCTATTGGCTGCCCATCGCCAGTGCCGCCAACATCGCCCAGGGTGGCGCCGCGCTTGCCGTTGCCTTTAAGACCCGCGATGCCAAGATCAAGGGTTTGGCACTTCCTTCGGCTCTGTCCGCCTTCATGGGCATTACCGAGCCTGCCATCTTTGGTGTGAACTTGCGCTTCTTTAAGCCCTTCATCGCCGGCTGCATCGGCGGCGGTTGCGGTGCCCTAGTCTGCGCGCTCACCTCGCTGGCTGCCTCCGGCACCGGCGTTACGGGTATCTTCGGTATCCTGCTGTGCTTGGCCCAGCCCGTGCAGTACGCGATCATGTTTGCGGTCGCCGCGCTGGTTTCCTTTGGCGTCTCGTTTGTCCTGTACAAGGACGAGCCCAAGGCTTCCGAGCAGGCCTAAGATCTTTTGATTGAGGGGATGCCCGCGGGTTGTATGCTCGCGGGCGTTTCCCGTATCTGGTGTCGATCTCTGGCGCCTTGTTACTTTCGATCCGTTAGGACTTTGATATGTCTAATGCACTTGGCCGCGACCTTGCAAAGCTGGTTGCCGCTGTTGACGCTGCCGCCTCTGAGTGCGGCCATGGCGCGTATGGCCAGCGCTTCCATATTATGCCGCCGGCGGGCTGGCTCAACGACCCCAACGGTCTTTGCCAGGCAGGCGGCGTGTTCCATGCCTATTTTCAGTATGCGCCGTTTGATGTCGAGGGCGGCGTTAAGGTCTGGGGCCATGCGACGAGTCGCGATCTTATGACATGGGATTACGTTGGCGCCCCACTGCTGCCCGACGAGCCGTTCGATTGCCATGGTGTGTATTCGGGCTCCGCGCTTGCCGAAGACGGTCGCATTCGCGTGCTCTATACGGGCAACGTTAAGCTTTCCGATGCTGACGGTACGTACGACTACGTCAATACCGGCCGCCGCGCCGATACTGTTTATGTCGAGAGCGTTGATGGCCTTGCCGGTCAGGAGTTCAGCCAAAAGCGCGTGGTGCTGGCTTCCGAGGATTATCCCGAGGATTTGACCTGCCACGTGCGCGACCCCAAGGTGTGGCACGATGATGATGGGCGTTACCACATGGTGTTGGGCGCGCGTCGTCGCGTGGATGGACCGCATGTTGAGAGCCGTTTTTGTGCGATGCACGGTGAGGGTGCCGGGCGCGATGTGGGCGAGATCCTGGTGTATGGCTCGGCCGACATGCTGAGCTGGCAGCTCGAGAGCCGTGTGTCTACGCCCGAGCGTTTCGGCTTTATGTGGGAGTGCCCCGGCTATATTGAGCTCGATGCGAATGGCGATACCGCTGCATTTTTGTCGTTCTCGCCCCAGGGCCTTGAGGGCGGTCGTTGGGACCGCGGGAACGTATACGCTGCTGGCTACATGCCTGTAACGGGCAATATTACCGGTGGTGACGGTGCCTATGAGCTGGGCGAGTTCCGCCTGTGGGACGCCGGTTTTGACTTCTATGCTCCGCAGGAGTTTACGGCCGAGGACGGTCGCCACATTCTGATCGGCTGGATGGGTATGCCCGATGAGCCGACCTATGGCAACGCACCGACGCTGGTGGCGGGCTGGCAGCACTGCATGACGGTGCCGCGTGAGCTTACGGCCGGTGCTGGTGGAGTGGTACTGCAGCAGCCGGCGCGCGAGATTGAGCGCCATTATGCCTCGGTGCGCGTAGGGGAGGGCTCGTTGGAGGTTGCCGGCGATACCTGCTTTGACGTTGTTGTTGACGGTGTCGACGGCGCGTTTACCGCGACCGTTGATGGCGAGCTAAGGCTGTCGTTTATGCCTGCCGAGGGCGAACTGCCCGCGCGCTTTGAGATGCGATTTACCGATGAGAGCCGCGCTTCTGCCGGCTGCGGTCGCACCGTGCGCTGGGAGCCCGTCGACGAGGTTCGTAACGTGCGCATTGTTGGCGATGTTTCGTCGGTCGAGGTGTTTGTGAACGATGGCGCACTCGTGTTTTCGACGCGCATCTATCCCGAGGCCTATGGCGTGACCGTTGACGCTCCGGGCGCGAACGTGACCTATCACACGCTCAACATCTAGGCGATTGGTCGTCTATCGGCGCTATACTGCAGCCGTTGCCCACGATGCGGGGAACACCCGCATCGTGGGTTTTTGCTTATGAAGGGACGGTGCCGCGTGGATGTACAGCAGCTAGAAGAGGCCTGGGCTTTGAGGTCCAGTGCGCGCGAGGCGCGTCTTGTTGCGGCCCCGCATGTGCCGGCGGCTCTGTCGCTGTTGGGTATTGTGCGTCCCGGTGACCGTCTGGTGGCCTTTGCGGATGACTTTGCCGATGCGTTTGCGCACGGCTTTGAAGGCTGTGATGTTGTGCTTGTGGACCCGCCGTCGGTTGCGGCGTTTACTGCCGCGTCCGAGGATTTTGATGCTTCGTTTGATGCCGAGGGGCCGCACCTGTGGTGGTTTGTGAACTCTATCGGCGGGTTTGGTCTGCGCGTTCCCGACCTTCGCGCTCTGGGCCGCGCAGCGCGTGAGGCCCATGCGCTGCTGGTTGTGGACAACACCGTGGCGTCGGCTTTTGGCTGCGATCCGCTGCGGCTGGGTGCCGTGCTGTCCCTCGAAGCGCTCGATCGCGTGTGTGCAGGTAGGGCTCCGCGCAAGCTCGTTGCCGCTTCGGTGGCGCGCTCTCAGCTCAAGCGCCATCGTGTGGATGCTGCTGCCGAGTGCGCGCACGTGTTGTTTGCAGGCTGCGGTGCGTCGGCAGTCGACCTTTCTGCCGAGGAGGCCGACGTGCTGGAGCGCGGGCTTTCCTCGCTTAACGCCCGCATGCAGGCGCATTTCGACCGCGCCCGTGCGCTGGCTGAGTATCTGGCCGCCAACGAGATGGTGCGCAACGTGTGCTATCCCGGGCTGAACTCGCATCCCGACCATGCGGTTGCAACGGGAATCCTCGAGCACGGCTTTGGCCCGGCAGTTGAGTTTGACCTTATCGAGCTTAGCGCAGGAGAGCTGTTCGACGCTTTGCCGGGGGAGTTTCGCACATCGCCTGCCGGCGGCGCAACGACGCGCCTTTCGGCTCCACGCGGCAAGCGGGGGAGCACCATCCGCCTCTTCGCCGGCACCGACAATCCCTTGATAGTTGCGGCCACCCTAGACAACGCTCTTCGCAACTAGCTAAATCATCCTCAACTCCATAAGTTGCGGTGAAATAGGGATTGATTTACGGCTTTATCGGCATAAACAGTCCCTATTTCACCGCAACTTATGAGATGGGGTTGTGTGGCTATAAGGCCCCGTCCCAAATTGGCTACTCTTTGATGCTGGCGATGAGATCGTTGGCCCTTGTTGCAATTACTTGGTTGATCTCGCCCTGCAACGTCTCGTAGACCGCTATGGCTCGCTTGCCGGCGGGGGTGAGGGTGGATCCGCGGGCGCCGTCGCGCTCGATGAGCTTGCAGCCCAGCTGGCCTTCGGCTTCGTTCACAATGCGCCATGCCTTGGAATACGCCATGCCCATGCTCTTGGCGGCGCGGTTGAGCGAGTGCTCGCGGGCGATACCCTGCAGCAGCAAGACACAGCCGTGACCAAATACGCCCGGCAGATCCTTGTCGCACGCTTGAATGACCAGCTTTGCCGTCGTCTTGTACTCCATGTGCTTCACGTCTCCCCGCTAAAGTGTATGCTGGGCAAACGCAAAGCCTGCGTCAAACCCTCATGTGCTCTTCTTAAATCATGCATTGTAGCAGTCAAAGTGCGTTAAGATACTTCCCCAGTATTGGGCGCCCAAGGTTGGGCTGGGTCCTACGTGGCCTGCAGCCGACCGGTCGCATGGATAAAGGAGAAACATGGCTACGTTCTTTCCCGGTGAGTCCCACACGTTTTCGGAGTATCTGCTGGTCCCTGGTTACTCGTCCTCGCAGTGCATTCCCAACAACGTCTCTCTCAAGACGCCGCTAACCCGCTTTAAGCGCGGTGAGAAGCCGGCAATCACCCTGAACATCCCCATGGTTTCCGCCATCATGCAGTCCGTCTCGGGCGTCGATATGGGTGTCGCGCTCGCTACCGAGGGTGGCCTGTCCTTCATTTACGGTTCCCAGAGCGCCGAGTCCGAGGCCGCTATGGTCAAGGCCGTCAAGGATCACAAGGCTGGCTTCGTTCAGTCCGATTCCACGTTGACCCCCGACATGACCATGGAGCAGGTCATCGAGCTCAAGGAGAAGACCGGTCACTCCACCATGCCGGTTACCGACGACGGCACTCCCAAGGGTAAGCTCCTGGGCATCGTCACCAGCCGTGACTATCGCCCCAGTCGCGATGACCACCAGACGAAGGTCTCCGAGTTCATGACCCCGCGCGAGCAGCTCATCGTGGGCGACAAGAACATCAGCCTCAAGGTTGCCAACGACGTCATTTGGGACAACAAGCTCAATGCCCTGCCCATCGTCGACGACAACGATCACCTCATGGGCATCGTCTTCCGCAAGGACTACGACAGCCACAAGACCAACCCCAACGAGCTGCTCGATAACGACAAGCGCTACATGGTCGGCGCCGGTATCAACACCCGCGACTATGCCGAGCGCGTGCCGCTGCTCATCGAGGCCGGCGCCGATGTCCTGTGCATCGACTCTTCCGAGGGCTTCAGCGAGTGGCAGAAGCGCACCATCGAGTGGATCCGCGCCAACTACGGCGAGGACGTCAAGGTCGGTGCCGGTAACGTCGTCGACGCCGAGGGCTTCCGCTTCCTGGCAGACTGCGGTGCCGACTTCATCAAGGTCGGTATCGGCGGTGGGTCCATCTGCATTACCCGCGAGACCAAGGGTATCGGCCGTGGCCAGGCCACCGCGCTGATCGACGTCTGCCGAGCCCGTGACGAGTACTACGAGGAGACCGGTGTCTACGTGCCCGTGTGCTCCGACGGCGGCATCGTCTACGACTACCACATG
>CALINZ010000030.1 GCA_938045085.1 uncultured Collinsella sp.
GGGCGGCTCAAACGTTTACGCGCAAGGAATCGACGGTCCACAGGCACAGGGGCCATCGGTTCGCGTCTTATTTTGTGTCGCAAAATGGCAACGTCAACATTTTGGCAACCAAACGTCAAAAGCTACCATCGTTGCCAACCCACCGACTCTTAGGAGCTTTGCATGGAGCAACTCATCGCCATCATCGAAAAGGGGCAGCCCTTTTTCAACGCGATCGCCCGCAACAAGTACCTCAAGGCGATCCGCGACGGTTTTATCTCCGTCATCCCCATCATCATCTTCTCGTCCATCTTCTGCCTGGTAGCCTCGGTTCCCAATATCTGGGGTTTCTACTGGCCCGATGACATCAACAACGCCCTATGGAAGTGCTACAACTACTCCATGGGCATCCTGGCCATCGCCTGTGCCGCCACCACGGCCAAGCACTTCGCCGACGCTCAGAACCGCGATCTGCCCAAGAACAACCAGATCAACTTCATCTCGTGCATGTGCGCGGCCATCATCGGCTTCTTGCTCCTTTCGAGCGACACGATCGCCACGGACGCTGCCAGCGGCTTCAACACCACCTACCTTGGTTCCAAAGGCCTGCTGACCGCCTTTATCGCTGCGTTTGTGACCGGCATCATCTACAAGTTCTTCATTAAGCGCAACATCACCGTCAAGATGCCCGAGCAGGTTCCGCCCAACATCTCGCAGACCTTTAAGGACATCATCCCCTTCTCCGTCTGCATCACCGTCTTTTGGGTCTTTGACATCGCCTTCCGCGCTGCTTTTGGCTTCTGCTTTGCCCAGGGCGTCATCCAGGTGTTCCAGCCCCTGTTCACCGCTGCTGATGGCTACATCGGCCTCGCTGTGATCTACGGCGCTATGAGCCTCTTCTGGTTCGTGGGCGTCCACGGCCCCTCGATCGTCGAGCCCGCCATCGCCGCCGCCCTCGTTGCCAACATGACCGACAACCTGGCTGCGTTCCAGGCCGGCCAGCACGCTTCCGCTGTCCTGACCCAGGGTGCCCAGTACTTCGTCGTCTGCATGGGCGGCACCGGCGCCACGCTCGTCCTGGTCTTTATGTTCTGCTTCCTGGCCAAGTCTCAGGAGATGCGCGCCGTCGGTAAGGCCGCCATCGTCCCCGTCTGCTTTGCCGTCAACGAGCCGCTGCTGTTCGCCGCGCCCATCGTGCTCAACCCCGTCTTCTTTGTCCCGTTTGTCTTTGCCCCGATCGCCAACATCTGGATCCTCAAGATCTTTATCGACTTCTTGGGCATGAACGGCTTTATGTACACCCTGCCTTGGACCGTCCCCGGCCCCATCGGCACCATCATGGGCCTGGGCTTCCAGCCGCTCGCTTTTGTGATGCTCGCCCTTATCCTGGTCGTCGACTTCGTTCTGTACTACCCGTTCTTCCGTGCCTATGACGCCCAGAAGTGCGCCGAGGAGGCCGAGATCTCCCAGGAGGAGCTCGCCGTCAAGAACGCCGAGAAGGCCGCCAAGCTCAACGATGCCTTCCAGGGCAAGGCTGACGCCAAGAGCGTTGCCGCCGGCGCTGCTGCCGAGGCCGTGAAGGCCGACTCCCCCGCCGCTTCCGCAGCACCCGCTGCCGAGACAACGACCGCCAGCGACCTCAACGGCAAGCGCGTGCTCGTGCTCTGCCAGGGCGGCGGAACCTCTGGCCTGCTCGCCAACGCGCTGGCCAAGGCCGCCAAGGAGCGCGGCATTAACCTCGAGACCGCTGCCGAGGCCTATGGCAACCACGTGGACATGCTCCCCGACTTTGACCTGGTCGTCCTGGCCCCGCAGGCCGCAAGCTACCTGGCCGACCTGCAGAAGGACTGTGAGCGCGTGGGCAACAAGTGCGTCGCCTGCCGTGGCAAGCAGTACATCGAGCTCTCCCAGAACGGCGACAAGTCTCTCGCCTTCGTGAGTGAGCAACTTTCGAAGTAAGTAACGCCCAGGGCCAGCCGACCATCCAAGACCGGCTGGCCCTTCGATTTAGACGATTGGATCATCATGTCCGTTAATCCTGCTAGCGTCACCAACCCGCCCGCGCAGTTTCCCGAGGACTTTGTCTTTGGCGGCGCCACCGCTGCCTACCAGGTAGAGGGCGAGACCCGCACTCACGGTAAGGGCAAGGTTGCCTGGGACGACTTTCTGGAGGCCCAGGGGCGCTTCTCCCCCGATCCCGCTTCGGACTTCTACAACCAGTACCCCGTCGACCTGGAGCTGTGCGAGGAGTTCGGCATCAACGGCATTCGCCTCTCCATCGCCTGGAGCCGCATCTTCCCCAACGGCACCGGCGAAATCAACCCCGAGGGCGTCCAGTTCTACCACGATCTCTTCGCCGAGTGCCACAAGCACCACGTTGAGCCGTTCGTCACGCTGCATCACTTTGACACGCCGCTTCCCCTCTTTGAGAAGGGCGACTTCCTCAACCGCGAGACCATCGACGCCTTTGTGGACTTTGCCACCTTCTGCTTTAAGGAGTACGCCGACCAGGTGACCTACTGGTTCACCTTTAACGAGATCTGGGCCGACGCCTCCAACACCTACATCGAGGGCACCTTCCCCGGTGGCGTCAAGGCGCATCTGGCCGAGGCCTTCCAGTGCGAGCACAACATGATGCTCGCCCACGCCAAGGCCGTGCTGGCCTTCCACAACGGCGGCTTTAAGGGCAAAATCGGCGTCATCCAGTCGCTGGAGTTTAAGTACCCGCTCAACGAGAACGACCCCGCCGACATCAAAGCCGCCAACAACGAGCACGTGCTGCAAAACCAGTTTTTGCTCGACGCGACGTTCCGCGGCGAGTATGCCCCCGACACCCTCGAGTGCGCCAACCGCCTGGCTGCCGTCTCGGGCGGCACCATCGAGATCTTGGACGAGGACCTCGAGATTATGCGCGAGGCAGCGCTCTACAACGACTACCTGGGCGTTAACAACTATCAGTGCCGTTTTTTGAAGGCTTACGATGGCGAGAACGACCTGCACCACAACGGTACGGGCGAGAAGGGTACCGGTCGCTGGCGCGTCAAGGGCATTGGCGAGCATGTGAACAAGCCCGGCATCCCCACCACCGACTGGGACTGGATCATCTATCCCGAGGGTCTGTTCGATCTGCTCGTCTACATTAAGCAGCGCTACCCCAACTACAAGCAGATCTTCATCACCGAGAACGGCATGGGCTACAAGGACCCCTACAAGAACGGTTTTGTGGACGACCAGCCGCGCATCGACTACATCGAGCAGCACCTGCGTTGGCTGCTCAAGGCCATGGAGGTGGGCGTCAACGTGGGCGGCTACTTCCTGTGGAGCCTGCAGGATCAGTTCTCCTGGACCAATGGCTACAACAAGCGTTACGGCTTTTTTTACGTTGACTTTGAAACCCAGAAGCGCACGCCCAAGGCAAGCGCCTACTGGTACAAGCACGTGGCGCAGACCCGTCGTCTGGACTAGTGGCTGGCGGGGTTGCCCGCTCACACAACCTGTCCCCATTTCTCAGCCGGGGGCGGCACGTCACACGGCGCGCCGCCCCCGGTCTTTTTGTTTTTGGGCTGGTCGGGAGCCGTTTGTCTCGATCTGTAACATCTAGCCGAGTTTTTGGGTCCTAGCTGTTACAGATTGAGACGAACAGGATTGCTCTTTCCGAAGAATCTAAATCTGTAACACGTAGCCCGCTTTTGACCGTCTACCTGTTACAAATCGAGACAAACGGAGTAGGACCTAACCCCGTATGTCCCTAACAGTCGAGCGTTCGACCAGCGTACTCGGCACATGAATCGCCTCGATAGACGAGCTCTCTCCAATCGCCGCCTCAAACGCAAGCTTACCGACACCGCGCAAATCAAATCGCACCGTCGTCAGTCGATTGTGAGGAACAAGTCCCTCGAGTGCGTCGTCGATACCAACCACGCTCACGTCGTCGGGCACGGACAGGCCCGCGTTCTCGAGCGCGGCGATAACGCCCAGCGCCATCTGGTCATTTGCCGCAAGCACGGCAGTCGGCGCCTGCGACCCGCCGGCAAGCACCTCGGCCGCAATCCGCTCGCCCATGGCGTACCCACTGTCCGCACTCCAATCGCCACGCAGCATCGGAGCGGCATCGACATGAGCACGACCCAGCGTATCGCGCCAACCGGCCTCA
>CALINZ010000031.1 GCA_938045085.1 uncultured Collinsella sp.
AAGGTGCTGCGCGTGCACGCCACCATTTACGTCGAGCGCGAGGGGCAAAAGGGCATCATCATCGGCAAGGGCGGCGAGATGATCAAACATATCGGTATCGACGCCCGTCGTGACCTTGAGCGCATCTTTGGCACGCAGGTCTTTTTGGAGCTGGACGTGAAGGTCAAGGCCGGCTGGCGTGACGACGAGGCCCAGATTCGCCGCTTTGGCTACAACGCCGAGGACTAAGGACGCGCGGCGCGCATGGCAGGCTCCCGGACATATCGCACGAAGGTGCTCGTCCTCGACAAGACGAAGCTCAAAGAGACGGACCTGATCTTGACGATGCTTGACGAGCGGGGGCGGCAGGTTCGTGCCGTGGCAAAGGGCGCCCGCAAACCCGGCGGACGCCTGGCTGCGCGCTGCGAGCTGTTCTGTACGGTCGATATGCTGCTCGCACATGGACGGTCACTCGACGTGGTTTCCCAGGCCGAGCTTATGGAGGCGCCGCTCGGCGCCGCGCCCGATTACGAGACGACCTGCGCCGCAAGCGCGATCGCCGAGGTTGCGCGCGTGTGCTCGTTCGAGGACGCCGAGGACCCGTTTACCTTTGCCATCACGCAGCGAGCGCTTGCCCTGGTGGGCAGCGGGCTTGACACGGCGCATATGGACCTACTTGTGGCGGCATATGTCTTTAAGCTGCTGTCGCACGTTGGCTATCGACCCGATTTTTCGGCCTGCGTGCTGTGCGGAGACCCCATGCTGTCGTATTTTTCACCCCAGGCGGGCGGTCTCATGTGCGGGTCGTGCGCGTCGAGCGTTCCGGGTGCCGAACTGGTGTCGACCGGTGAGACCGCATGGCTGCGCGCCCTCATGTCCATGACCTTCGATGCGCTCATGGCCGAGCGAATCGACCCGCATACGGCGGCATTCCTGCTCGGGCTTTCGCATGTTTGGGCTGCGACGCACACCGATCAACGCCTCCGTGCGATGGAATTCATGTTGGGTCGGTGATGATGCGCAGGCGCGGGCTGCTTGTGGTATCATGCCGACCTGTTGGTACCTCGACCTTGGTTGCTCGCTCCACCGGCGGCTTCCCAGTCCGAGGCGAATCGAGTCGCCCGCGGGCGACGTAAAACGAAAGGTGAAACAATGACTGTTTCCAAAGAGCGCAAGGCGGAGCTGACTGCCCAGTTCGGTAACACCCCGGTCGACACCGGCAACCCCAAGGTTCAGGTCGCCATCCTGTCCGAGCGCATCAAGGAGCTGACCGAGCACATGAAGTCCCACCAGAAGGACTTCCACACCCGTCGTGGCCTGCTCATGCTCGTCGGCCGTCGTCGTCGTCTTCTCTCCTACATCAAGAAGAACGATATCGTCGAGTACCGTGAGCTCATCAAGGCTCTGGGCATCCGCGACAACATCCAGTAGGATTTGTACATGCTAAGAGCGTCCTGCGCAGCGGGGCGCTCTTTTTGTGTAAGGGCGCGAACAATCACGCTCTGAAGCGTGGCGGGGGCAGGGGGCCCGCGTCACATGAGAAGCCCGCAGGCAAGGGGTCTGCGGGGTAAAGGAGAACAATGACACTCGTATCCAAGACCTTTGAGCTGTACGGCAAGACCTACACCTTTGAGTCGGGCGAGCTTGCCAAGCAGGCCACCGGCGCCTGCCTGGTCAAGCAGGGTGACACCACGATGCTCGACACCGTGGTCGTCTCCAAGGAGCGTAAGAACTACGACTTCTTCCCGCTGACCGTCGACTTCAACGAGAAGATGTACGCCGCCGGCCGCATCCCGGGTGGCTACCTCAAGCGTGAGGGCCGTCCCAGTGAGAAGGCTACGCTCACCGCGCGCATGATCGACCGTCCGATTCGCCCGAGCTTCCCGGATGGCTTCCGCAACGAGGTGCACATCGTCGCCACCTCGCTCGTCGCCGACCAGGTCAACCCCTTCGACGTCATCAACGTCATGGGTGCTTCTCTGGCCATGACGCTCGGCGGCGTGCCCTTCGAGGGTCCGCTTGCCTGCGTGCGCATCGGCCGTAACGTGGAGACCGGCGAGTTTATCGTCAACCCCACCTACGAGGAGCGCGAGAACTCCGATCTGGACCTGGAGCTGGGCGGCTCTGCCGACTTCATCTCGATGGTCGAGGCCGGCGCCGAGGAGATCTCCGAGGACGACATGCTCGCCGCCATGAAGTTTGGCCAGGAGGCCCTTGCTGCTTTCTGCCAGGCTCAGGACGAGTTCGTTGCCGAGTGGGAGCAGGTCAACGGCCCCATCGTCAAGAAGGAGTACCCGCTCGACCAGCCCGTCGAGGAGGTCCAGGAGCGCATCTTCGCCCACTACGACGAGATGGCAGCCGCCCTTCGCGACGCCGACAAGCTCTCCCGTATCGGCAAGGTCGAGGCTCTGAAGGAGTCCATCCGTGCCGAGTTTACCGAGGAGGAGCAGGCCGCTTGGGAGCGCGAGATCCCCGTGGCGCTCAAGAAGCTCGAGAAGAAGGCCATGCGCACCATGGTCGTCGAGACCGGTGAGCGCGTCGACGGCCGTGCCGCCGACGAGATCCGTCCCATCATGGTGAAGGACAACTACCTGCCGCTCGTTCACGGCTCCGGCCTGTTCCAGCGTGGCCAGACCCAGGTGCTCTCCGTCCTGTCGCTCGGCATGCTCAACGAGGGCCAGCGTCTGGATACCATCGAGCCCACCGAGGGCAAGCGCTACATGCACCACTACAACTTCCCGCCTTTCTGCACCGGCGAGACCGGCCGCATGGGCAGCCCCAAGCGCCGCGAGATCGGCCATGGCAATCTGGCCGAGCGCGCTCTGCTTCCGGTGCTTCCCGACGAGAACGAGTTCCCCTACGCCATCCGCGTCGTCTCCGAGGTCATGGAGTC
>CALINZ010000032.1 GCA_938045085.1 uncultured Collinsella sp.
TACTTGTCGTCGTTCAGATTTTGCTTGATGTCGTCCGCGGCGTCGGCGGCGTGATTCATAAGGTTGTTGATGCTGCCGGGCACGTCACCGTCGCTGTCGATGCGGTAGCGCATGCCAAAGAACAGACCAATCAGCATCAGCCATATCGTGGCGCCCCAGGCAAACAGCGCGACGATGGGGATCAGGATGGGGATGTTGAGGATGATCGCATCGCGGCGCGTGGCGATAAACTTGGTGTCCAGGCTCAGCCGGAAGAGCTTTTTGAGGTACTCCCATGCGCTGTCCATCTTCTTGGAGAAGTCGGTCTTTTCGCTCGACTTTTCGTAGGCGGCCTGCGCGGCGACCATCTCGGCCGAGGGCTCATCGACCGGCGCGGACTCGGTGGCGGCATGCGCCGACGTGGTCTGGGTCTTACCCTGCGACTCGAGCCAAATGATGGCATCCAGGACGTTGCCGTCGGCGGCGTCGAGCGCTGCCTTGGCATCGGTGTAGCTCACGTTGCACTTGGTGCGGATGGTTTCAACTTTTTCGAGGTTGTCCATGACCTGTCCTTTCGTTCGATGGGCGCGACGCCGGGCGATCTGCCCGGGCGCGAGCGTTGCGTTCGGCGGCCTGCGTTGCGCGGCGCCGCTTGGTCGAACTCTATAGTGCAGGTTATAGATTAAGCGATTCTTGAGCCAAGATTAATGTTGGATGAGTTTTTGGGTGGGGCGGAGGGCAGGCGCGCGCAGGGCAGACAGGACCCAAGCGTAAATTTGTGTCCGCACGGCGAGATATACTTTTAACCATGTTGAGGGGCGTGACAGGGCAAAGTTGTCTGGCGCCCGCGAAATCAGAGGGGCCGCCGTGCCGCATGGCGCAAACGAGCGGGCCCCGACGCAAACAGGGGGTCATAAGTGCATATCTACGCTATGAGTGACATTCATGGGTGCCTTGATGCCTTTAAGGCATCGCTTTCCACCATCGACCTCGATGCCGAGGACTCCAAGCTGGTCCTGCTTGGCGACTACTGCGACCGAGGCCCCGATTCGCTCGGGGTCTTTGAGCTCGTCATGGACCTGCAAAAACGGTACGGCGATCGCGTCGTGGCGCTGCGCGGCAACCACGAGGAGATGTTTCTCGAGTACATCGACGAGGTGAAAGACCCCAATTTTACGCAGGCATGGATACTTGCCGACAGCAATCTGGCAACGGCAAAGAGCTTCCTAGACGCCGAGGCATTCAAGCACGTTAAGCACCTTTTGAGGCTCAGGAAGTTCGAGGAAGCTTACGCCTACGCGGTTGAACGCATAAAGGCCGAGCACGCGGACGTCATCGCGTGGGTCCGCAAGCTCCCCTACGTTTATGAGAGCCCCTTTGGCCAGGCCTTTGTGCATGCCGGCATTGACGAGGGGGCCGGGGAGTACTGGAAGCTCGGCACGTCTGACGAGTCGTTTACCATGATGCCGCCCGATTACGTGGGGCGTAAGTTCTACCTGGATGTTATCGCCGGGCACATCAACACCGAGGCAATCTCGGGCATCACGGGTTACCGCGGTATTTGGCACGACGGGGCCAGCCATTTCTACATCGACGGGAACGTCATGAAGAACGGCGAGGTCGCCGTGCTGAGCTACGATTCGGAAACGGGGAAGTATGGCGGCCCCGGGTTGGAGTAGGCTGGCGGGCGATTGGCTCGCGGATTGTCTGCGTGGGTTCGATTCGGGGCTTGGGCTGCGCCTTTGACGTTAACGGGATGTGGAAGCACCGAGAGGGGGTGCTTCCGCGGAAACGATCGTCGGGGCTTCTTTTACCCAGTGACATAAGGCTTTTATTTGGCTAGCTTTTTGGTCGACTCGACCATCAATTAAAAAAAGAACTACGCTAACTTATAATTATGGAACTGTGAGAGGCATCTGAAAAAGGTGACTATAAGATGGATGACAAGCGTGTTTTAATCATTAACGGCAAGACCGAGGACCAGATAATCGAGCAAATTATCGGTCTAGTGAATGATGATGATGAGCTAGGAGACATTCTAAAATCATATGAGGAGTCTCCTGGACTTAACGAATTAATAGAGAACATGTCTGCCTTCTTCACCGTTCAATAGAAAATTGCTTTTATGCGTAGGCCGGGGATAAAGCTGGTGCCAGCTTGGAGCAAGAACGATGAATTGTTTTCCCGCACAATGTCAAAGGCGTTGATCATAAATTGAAGGTGCAAATCAAATGAAGATTAAAGAATTTGGTTCTCATATTATTGATATGTATGCTGGTGGTTTTGATGAGGATGTACTGAATGCAGAATTTTCAAAATCTGGTTTCGAAGAGTTTCATAAAAATCACGGTAATAAGTATTTATTGGTTTATTTAATTGATAGTACTGACGATGACCAAATTATTACAGCTTTTGATATGTCTGGTACGTTTCCAGATGATGATAATAATGGTTTGATGACAAGCTATACTCCTACTGGAGCTTATGCTATTGGACCTGCTAAAAAGAGGAATATCTCTGCTGAGCGTACTGTTGAAGTCGTAATTTGGGTTACTCATATATTTGATTATATAAATTTCTTTGAAAATAATGTTGACGTAAAACCATTGTACAAGAGGGACGTATTGTATGAAGAGGATTAATATCGCAATCGATGACAGGACTGGAAAGTATTTCGTTCCTGACGATTCACCAAATGATGATTATTACGATGATGAAGATGAGCAGTTCATTTCAAATCGTAAAGCTTTTGACACAGTAGATAATTTCATTTATTACGCTAAATCTGTGAAACATGAACTTGCAAACGGTTGGGTACCGGAAAGTATTTATTAACCGGTGCGTTTGATTACTAGCCATATCGTCACTGCGATTCACAATACGGCATTGCCAAAGAACCCCTTCCTCGAAAAGCGCGGCTACGCACGGGCCAACGAGCGCGAGTGCGTTACCGGTCCCGTGTGTGCGAGGAATAGGAGTTGAACGATATGATTGCGTCGCAGCGCGGGGATGATTTCACGCGCTGCGACGCAATCTCAGTTGTGCGTTTGCGGCAAACTGCCAATCAGCATATTTGTGAATATAACCGCAGTACACCCCGATCTTCGAAGCGGGACACGACGACAGCCTTTCATACTCATCGAGTCTGTTGAGCGCAGCTTCGTGTGCTCAACAGACTCGATTTTCCTCTCGACTAGCGAATCGACGTCAGCGGTCGTGACTTTGTTCTCGAGCATCGCAGGCTACCGCGGCGTCTGGCATGACGGAGCCAGCCATTTCTATATTGACGGGAACGTGATGAAGACCGGCGAGGTCGACGTGCTGAGATACGACTCGGAGACAGGGGAGTACAGCGGGCAAAGGCTGGAGTAGGTTGGCGGGCGTTGAGAGGCCGGGAGCGCCATCGCCGCGGCGAAACGATGGCTTACTGGGCGTTCTCGCTCGCTAGCTGGCCTGTCAGCGCATACTCGATCCAGTCCATCATGGGCTTGGAGTGAGGCGGGACTCCTTTCTTGGACTTGTCCTGATTGCTATTAACGACTTTCAGCACACGGCAATACGTTCCGAATACCTTTTCCCACTCTAAGAGCAGATGCCCCTCGTTTAAATCCCCTTTATCGTATGAACTGAGGTACGGATAGAGGCAATGGTATTCGTGATGATCATTGCTTAAAGCGTGAGCGACATCAAGGTATGCGAGCAAGGAAATGAGCACGTGCCATTGCTGGTTGAGATTGTCGTGCGCGTTGTCGGTAAAGGGCTTGAGGGGATCGATTCGTGCAATCGTATTGCCGCTATCATCAAACTGGTAGTGGTAATATCCTTGCTCATCGGGACAGTCCTTGAGTCTGAGCTTGAGTGCGAAATAGAAGGCAACGTTCTCTGGCAGCTCTTTCTCTAGTATTTGTGCTACCTTGCCCGGCTTGCACTCTAGTCTGGAGAGAAGCTCTGTGCCCTCGGTACCTAACAACTTCATCGTCCTGTCTCTAAGGGGCATTTTGGTGTCGCTGATTGCAGGGCTAGCCAGATTTTCGAGTATGCGTTCGGTTGCCTCGGGTTTGTCGTCGCTAAGATTTTCCAAGGCGCATATGGTCTGACCCAGCCTATAGGCTGGGTCAGACTTGCTGCTTTTGGGATAATAGTCGCAAGGCTCGTTACACCATCCAATGAAGTCCTTGATGTCTATTGGGTCGCTATGTGGCTTTTCAATCGGGGATGCACTGTTGCGCGCGCTGTCGACACGGTTGAAAAACTCCCGAAGACTGTCCAAAACGGCGTGGTTGACTTCGTTCATATCTGGATTCCTTTCTTATCAGAAAATATGCCTCATTATAGGCATGCCTGCGGTCGTAGCGGCTAGGGGTGCCAGTGCTAGTGAGGGTTCCAGAGAAGGCAGCGGCGCGCCCTCGGAGCAGCCAGGAATCAAGGTCTAATACTTTTCCGAGAAGTGAACGAGCTAAATCGGACCCCCGAAGCATCGACACTTTAGAGGTACCGTTTCCTGCGGTTTCGGTGCTGGAATCCTGTGATTTTGCCGACGAAAGATGTGGATGCTTCAGGGGTCCTAAAACAGACGTTCACTTCGCGGAAAAGTATTAGACCTCGATAGCGGGGGATGGGGTGCCGGTGCAAAACGGCGTCAAGGGTTGGTCGAGCAGGCGGTTTCCCCATGGATGTCCGCACGACATGTGACACTTACCCTGCCGTCCTGCTCTGCCGCGGCGGCATGTATCTGAACAACGACCCTCTAAGGAGTTCGATATCGATGAGTGACAACACCAGGCATCTCGCAAAGAAGTGCGTCAAGGGCGCAGGGCCGTGCCTCGCGCTGTGCCTTGCCGGCGCAGCGGTCGCGCTGCTGGCTGTTCTGGGGCCGTTCGACGTGCTCCGAAGTGCCAGCTCTCTGCACGTTTGCATGGCCCTTGCCGGCGCCATGATGACCGGCGGCGTGCTCGATCTGATTTTTTGGGTGCTCGACCCGTTTGGATGGAAGAACGAGGGGTAAGCCCTAAGGGATGGAAGGGCTGGAACGGTTGGCTTAGTGATCGTGCTGAATGCGGGCTAGCGACTTACAGGGAAGTGGTGATTCGATGACGGTCTATGTGGCGGGCGATATTCACGGCGGCCTCGACATGCAAAAGCTGCGTGACTGGGAGCTTGGGGATAGCCTGGCGAGCGACGACTATCTGATTGTCGCGGGCGACTTTGGCTTTCCGTGGGATTTTTCTGCCGAGGAATGCGCCGATATCGCTTGGCTGGAGTCGCGCCCCTATACGTTGCTGTTTGTCGACGGCAATCACGAGCGTTTCGATCACTGGGCGGAGCGTCCTATGGAGTTGTGGCACGGTGGGCTGACGCAGCGCCTGTCGGATACCTCGCCCATACGGCGCCTGACGCGCGGCGAGGTTTTTGAGCTCGACGGCTCAACGATCTTTACCATGGGCGGCGCCACGAGCGTGGATAAGGAATACCGCATTCCCTATTCCAGCTGGTGGCCACAGGAGCTGCCGGACGAGCGCAACTTTGAGGAGGCGCGGGCAAAGCTCGACAGCGTGGGCTGGAAGGTCGACTACGTGATCACCCACACCTGCTCCACGCGCATGCTTTCGCCCACGCTCTATCCGGCGCCCGGCTGGAATTACCCCGCCGTTGATCGGCTTACGGCGTTTTTCGATGAGCTGGAAGACCGCTTGGATTACAAACGCTGGTACTACGGGCATTTCCATCGGGATGCCAACCCGGCCGAACGCCACACCGTGCTCTACGACTGCATCGTTCGCCTGGGTGACGAACTCCAGCCCTGGGATGTTGTGTAGGGGTGGGGTGGCTGGCTACTCGGCCGTCATGGTGATGTTCTCCCGGTGCACACGGATAACATCCCAGCTAAAGTGCTCGACCAACTGCTCGGCGGTACGCGGCGTGGTGTCCGGCGCGATGCCCGTTTGTCCGGCGAGCCATCCCAGCAGTGCCTCGGGTTTGCCAAAGCGGGTGCGTAGTTCGCCCAGGTCCAGGTCGCGGTCGCGCTTGGATAGACGGCGGCCGTCCGGCGACATGAGCAGCGGAATGTGCGCGTAGTCCGGTGTGGGAAGTCCCAGCAGATGCTGCAGGTAGATCTGGCGCGGCGTGGAGCCCAGCAGGTCGCATCCGCGCACGACCTCGGTGACGCCCATGGCGGCGTCATCGACCACCACGGCTAGCTGATAGGCAAACACGCCATCGCTGCGGCGCACCAAAAAGTCGCCGCATTCGGTGGCGAGCGCCTCGCATTGGGCACCATACGTGCGGTCCACAAATTCGACCACATCGTCTGCGAGGTCGTCGACGGCGGGCACGCGCAGGCGCGTGGTCGGAGCGCGCAGGATGCTGCGGCGGGCAACCTCCTCGGCAGAAAGGCCTCGGCAGGCGCCACGGTAGATGGGCGTGCCGTCGCTGGCGTGCGGTGCGCTCGCGGCGTGGAGCTCGGCGCGCGTGCAAAAGCAGGGGTAGGTGAGGCCGGCGTCTTGCAGCTGGTGCAGGGCGCTCTCGTACAGGTCTAGGCGATCGTGCTGGTAGTAGGGGCCTTCGTCCCACTCAAGCCCCAGCCAGGCTAGGTCGTCGATGAGTTGGGCGGCAAGTTCCGGGCGCTTACAGCGATCGTCTAGGTCCTCGATGCGCAACACAATGCTGCCGCCTTGGCTGCGGGCCGAAAGCCACGCGCACAGGCAGCTGAACACGTTGCCCAGGTGCATGCGGCCCGAAGGCGACGGAGCAAAGCGACCCACGACGGGCGCGGGAACGGAGGCGGGCTGTGCCGTGGGCGCGTCCGCGGCGGGCGTTGCTATGTTGCGTGCGTTGATATCCATGAGGACGAGTATAGCGCGGGGGCGCGATGGGGAGGCGTCACGGTGGTTCGCAAGTTGTCGAGGCCTCGCATTGCGTATGGCGGGCCGCGGACTCGGTGCTTTGATTCCTGTCCATCAACTCGGTACCTTTGACGACAGAACCCCCGGCAGCTCTTCGCAACTGCCGGGGGTTCCGCGGAAAAGGGGGACATGATCCTCAAGCGAACGGCAAAGGGGCAAACCGTTTTCGCTCAACTGCTTTATGCCCCTCGGCTGGCGGCTCAATCAGTGCATGCCGCGCCCACACAAAGCCGCTACACCTGTGACGGAGCTGTGAAGTGGTATCTATCGTTGGTGCAGGACATGCCAAGGAGTGTCCTAAACTGCCGGCAGATAAGGAACGTCCCTAAGTGCCAGGCTCGGGTGGGACTTTTGTCCCATTTGGCGCTCCGGTCGCCTAGATATTCGTCATGTGCGCCCGTAAACGTGGGACAATGACGCTGTTGGTATCACAGACAAAGGATGTGCCTATGAACGCCCCCGTTGCCAAGACCTGTCGGCAGCGCCGCCTATTCGCGCGATTCGTTTCCGTCTGCGCACTCGGCGCGCTTGCGTTGTTGCTGCTGCCTGCCGCCGCACACGCCGACGGCTACTCCATGAGCCAAACCTACATCGGCGCCACGGTTGAGGCCGATGGGTCGTTGACCGTTGTCGAGGGGCGCCAGTTCGATTTCGACGACGACATCAACGGCGTATATTGGGATATCAATACGGGCACCAACCAGCAGGGAGGCGCGGCGGGCGTCAATGTGCTGAGCGTCGAGGAAGACGATGCCGCGTTTAACAGGGTCGACTATGCAAACAAAGGTGACAGCGGCGTCTATACGGTTGAGCAGTCCGACGGCGGCGTAAAGATCAAGGTTTTCAGCCCCCACGAGAGCGGCGATAGCGTGATCTATTACGTGAGCTACACCATGACCGGTGCGGTCATGAACTGGGCCGATACCGCTGAGCTCTACTGGAAATTTGTAGGTGACGGCTGGTCCGCGGATTCCGACGATGTCGAGATGGAAGTGTACTTCGCAAATGCCGCTGCCGGGACGGCGGCCGTCAAGGGCGATAACTTCCGCGCATGGGGCCACGGTCCGCTGACGGGCGACGTGTCACTCGATGAGGACGAGCCCATGGTCACCTATACCATTCCCTGCGTGCATCAGGGCGAATTCGCCGAGACACGCATCGCCTTCCCCAGCAACTGGGTGCCGCAGCTTGCCGCCGCGGGCGAAGAGCGCATGTCAACGATCCTGAGTGAAGAGAAGGAATGGGCCGACGAAGCTAACGCCCGCCGCGCTCACGCTCGCATGATTGCCAATGCACTTGCCGTGCTAAGTGTTGTTGCGGCGGTGGCCTTTACCGGCACAATCGTTATGCTCAAGCTGCGCAAGCGCAAGCCCAAGCCGCTTTTCCAGGACGAATATTTCCGCGATGTGCCTTCGGCCGACCATCCCGCCGTGCTTTCGGCCCTCATGAGCTGGAACGAGGTGCCCGACCAGGCATATATCGCCACGCTCATGAAGCTCACTGACGACCGTGTGATCAAGCTGGAGCAGGCGACCGTGACCAAGGCCAAGAAGGGTCTGTTGGGGCGTGAAAAAGAAGAGCAGACGTATCGCGTGACGGTGAGTGATGCGGGCTGGAAGTCGGCCAAGGGCATTGACCACATGGTGCTCAAAGTCTTCTTTGCCGGTACTAAGCCTGACGAGAACGGCGATCGCTCGCGCACGTTCGACGAGCTGCAGCACTACGTCAAGCAGCACGCTACACCCGTGGGCGACAAGCTCGAGGACTATCAGAACACCGTTAAGGGCAAGCTGGCCGATAGCGAGTACGTTGCCTCGGACGGCATTGTTGCAATGGTATTTTGCCTGGTTCTTGGTATCCTGATTGCCTTTGTTCCCGTGGGATCCATCTTCTTTACCGATGGCGCACAGGCGAACATTACCGCCGCGGTTATCTCGGTGCCGATTGTGCTGGTGGGTATCGGCGTGGGCCTTACGTTCCGCCGCTTTACGCCGAAGGGCGCCGAGGTGGCGGCTCGCTGCAAGGCACTTAAGCATTGGCTCGAGGACTTCACGCGTCTAAAGGAAGCCGTCCCCGGCGATCTGGTGCTGTGGAACAAGCTGCTGGTGATGGGCGTGGCGCTGGGTGTTTCCAAGGAAGTGCTGCGTCAGCTTGCCGAGGCCGTGCCGCCCGAGGTGCGTGAGGCCGACGGCTTCTATGACAATTATCCCTGCTACTGGTGGTACTACCATCATTACGGTATTGAGTCTCCGCTCGATTCGTTCGATGACGTGTATCACGAGAGCATCCGTGAGCTGGCGTCGAGCTCCGACAGCTCGGGCGGCGGCGGAGGCGGCGGCTTCTCTGGCGGCGGAGGCGGCGGCGTCGGCGGAGGCGGCGGCGGAACGTTCTAGCGCGCTCTGATTTTTGGGATGGATCTTCTCCGGCGACTGCCGACGGATCCATCCCATTTTCATGCGCTACCTACGAAGGCTGTCCCCAACGACTAATCACTGGGAACATCCCTAAATGACTAGGTATGGCTGCCGGGTTTAGGCTGTTAGATCGAGTTCGTAGAGGAAGCTTTCGCGCGGCATGTCGTGACGGCGCTCTTCGCGGTTGGCGCGGTGCGTGGCCGTGCGCTTAAAGCCGTGCAGCTCGTAGAACTTCCACGAGCAGTTGGAGTCGGTGTACAGGTGCGCCCTCGTCGCTCCAAGCGAGGACAGGTGCGAGACGGCGGCATCGAGCAGAACCGTGCCAACGCCCAGGCCATGGACATCGCGATCCACGGCAAGCAGCGTGACCTCGTTGTCGTGCGGCAACGGGCTGCTCTCGAGCAGGCGGTTGTTGGTTCGGATGGTTGCGCGCACAAACGAGAGATACTCGGCGCACGCATCGGGCTCCAGCTCACGCATCTGCGATAGCAGCGCGCGTTCGGTATCCATCCAATGCTCGTTGATAGTGGCGCCGGAGCTCTGTCCCGCACGCGCGAGCGAAATGCCACGCGCCTGACCGTCGATTACGGCAACCTGTGAAAACGTCGACGACGAAAGGCAATAGGCGAGGTCGCACGCGGCCTCAAGGCGGTTGTACTCATCGTTATCCGAATTGTTATGCCAAAGCTGCTGCAGAATCAGCGCGATGGCGTCGAAGTCTTCGGTATCAAACGGTCGGTAGAGAACCCGCGAGACCATGGTGCCTCTTTCTTTTGCGGATGCATATCGAGCACAGTTCTACCACGCCATTGGCATCTAATTATGGTGCCCCTGTGTTCCATGAACTCACCGTGCCCGGTGCCATGCCCATCCCCTCCGCTCGCAAACTTTTTCTGCACATGCGCCCGTTGCGGGGTGCATCGATGCGCTCGATGCGCTACATTAAATCAGTATTTTCAATGCCGCTGCGCGAGCGCTGCAGATCGACGTATCACCGACTCACAGAGCACGGCGGCGTACCAGACAGGAGGACTGCATGGGATCTGATGTGAAGATCGCACGCGCGTTGATCTCGGTTACCGATAAGACGGGCGTCGTCGACTTCGCAAAGAATTTGAAGGCTTTGGGCTGGGAG
>CALINZ010000033.1 GCA_938045085.1 uncultured Collinsella sp.
CACCAGCTTGTAGCGCCTTCCCATGAACCACGTGAACAGGTTCATGGTGTCCGTGATGATTGCATCCTCTCTCGGGCGCACCCCGACGGCGGAAAGGAATCCGAGGTCGAATCCGACGTTGTAGCCGATAATCTCGTCCGCCCCTGCAAAGATTTCCCTCAGTCGCGATATGGCTGTCTCGATAGTCGGCAGGTCTGCCACGTCCTCCGGGTAGATGCCGTTGACGGCGCTCGCGAGGGAATGCATGCGCTGCAGCAGCAATATGCGGCGACGATGTCGGCCCTGCGCGAAGCGGCCGAATAAGAGCTTGCGAGCCTTGGGTTGCGTGCCGGCCACATATAGGTAAAAGGGCGCCCCGCCGGACCATGTGGCCGGCGGGGCGCCCTTTTGTGTTGTGCTGTCCGTGAACTAACGGGCCTGCTTAACCTTTGCCGCTGCCTCGACAAACGACTTCCACAGGTTAAAGTCGGTCTCGAGCGTCTTCCACGTGTACTCAGGGTGCCATTGTACGCCCAGGCAGAAAGGCTGGCCTTCGACTTCGATGCACTCGGGAACGCCGTCGGTTGCCTTGGCGACCAAGCGCGTGCTCTTACCCAGACGGTCGACGCAGCAGTGGTGTGCGGAGTTGGTCTGGATTAGCCTGTGCCCGCCAACCGCGCGTTCCAGCAGCGAGCCCGGCACGACCTCGACGGGGTGCACGGGATCGTTGAGCACGTGGGTGTGACGCCACTGCGTGCGACCCTCGCGCGCACCCAGGCTCGGCACGTCCATGCACAGGGTGCCGCCGGTGGCGACGTTGAGCAGCTGCGTGCCGCGGCAGGTGGTAAAGAGCGGCTTTTTGGCGCGGATTACCTCGTCGACCAGCTTAAACTCAAAGCTATCGCGGATTTCGCAGCAGAGGGTGGGGTCGTAGGGTCGATCATCGCCCCAACGTTTGGGATTGACATCGGGGCCGCCGGGAATGGCGATACCGTCAGCGATTTCCACGTAATGACGGATGACCTCAATGTCCTCGGTGATGGACATCTGCAGCGGCAGGCCGCCGGCGGCAAGAATGGCATCGACAAAGACACTTGCGATTTCCTCGTTGGGGGAGAGCGTCTCGCTCAAAAACGGCTTTGCTTCTTCCCAACGCGGTGCCACCAGGATGAGCGGACGGTCGGCGGGGGCAACGTCGACGTGCGGGGTATAGGACGAGGAAGTATGGGTTCCGATCATAGGTGCTGCTTTCGAATCTGAAGGTGACAGGG
>CALINZ010000034.1 GCA_938045085.1 uncultured Collinsella sp.
GCAAACCAGGACCGCATCGCCCAGCAGGTGCAGCACCGCGAGGCATCCGAGTTTAAGAAAGACAAGCTCAAGGTGCTCGCCGAGCTCACCAAGCTGCGCCAGATCTGCTGCGACCCGCGTCTGCACTACGAGGATTACAAGGCGGGGAGCGCCAAACTCGATACGTGCATGGAGCTCGTGCACGGCGCGCTCGACGGCGGGCATCGCATCCTGTTGTTCAGCCAGTTTACGGGTATGCTCGATATCATCGGTAAGCGCTTGGCCAAGGAGGACATCGCCTTCCTTAAGCTCACGGGCGCTTCGTCTAAGGAGAGCCGCGCCAAGATGGTCGCGCAGTTCCAAGCGGGCGAGGTTCCGGTCTTTTTGATTTCGCTCAAGGCGGGTGGCGTGGGCCTTAACCTGACGGCTGCCGACGTGGTCATTCACTACGACCCGTGGTGGAACGTGGCGGCGCAGGACCAAGCGACTGACCGTGCACACCGTATTGGCCAGCAACATGCCGTGACCGTGTACAAGCTCATCGCCAAGGACACGATCGAGGAACGCATTATGCAGATGCAGGAGTCCAAGCGCGACCTGGTCAACAGCGTGCTCGGCGGCGACGGCATCTCGTCGGCACTGTTCACGCGCGAGGATGTTCTGGCGCTGCTCGGCGGCGACGGTCGCTAGCCGCGCGCGGGGTGGGACTGCTGGAGTGGGCAGGACGGTCGACGCATTTTGGCCCGACCGCTTGCCTAATCCGTTATGTGTTCATTTGCAATGCCATGGATGGTTTGCCTGCCTTTGGGCATAAGAACCATCAAGAACATCGGCACATCAGCAAAGGAGAACATCATGGCGAAATTCTTTAAGGACTCCGACGGCAAGCTCGTTGCCGCCCTTGGCGACGGCGTTGCGACCCCTGCCGGCTGCACGGAGCTGACGGCAAACACCGAGGATGCGGCGCACGAGAAGCACGTGCCTGTTGTCGAGATCGAGCGCGACGGCCACGTCATTCGCGCGCGCGTGGGCTCGACGGAGCACCCCATGCTGCCCGAGCACTACATCGAGTGGATCGCGCTTGAGGCCGAGGGCCGCCTGGAGGTCCATTACCTTGAGCCCGGCATGAAGCCCACGACGTTTTTCGCTGGCGGCTCCAAGACCGGTACTGTCTATGCCTACTGCAACCTGCATGGGCTGTGGTCCGCGACGTTCTAGGAGCGCGCCCCCGCTCGGGGTATCATAGCTAGCATATGCACATGCGAGCGCCGGCTGCATTATGCGGCCGGCGCTTTTACTACGACAACGACGATTTACGACGGAAAGGGCTGGGCCATGAAGCTCGCACTTGCACAGATCGATATGCGCTTGGGTGACATCGAGGGCATTTGCGGCCGCATCGAGGACCAGGCTCGCCTGGCCCATGAGCGCGGCGCGCGCGTGCTGTGCGTTCCGGCCCCGCTCTTTATGGGTGCCATGCCGGGCAGCCTGGTGGGCGCTGCCGATTTTGAGCACGATATGCTGACGGGCCTGACGGGCGTTGCCGAGCGCATCCAAGAGCTCGATATGATCTGCATCGTGCCCGCTGCGGTTTCGTTTGAGGGCCAGCCCCTGCTTGACTATATGATGCTTAAGGATGGTCGCGTGGTGCCTGCGCGCGCAAGTATTGCCCTGCAGCGCGGTGAGAACAACGACACACGTTGGGCACCGCCGGTGTTTGACGTGGACGGCGTGCGCATCGCCGTGGTGTTTGACCTGGATCGCGAGCTCGAGATGCTGCCGACCGGTGTCGACCTCATTGCCTATTTCCAATTCAACGCGTTTGACATGACCGATCGCGAGACCGCCGCCGTCGCCGCCGTGCGCAGCGGTGCCTACCGCAAGATCGCCTCCAAGCGCAGCGTGTGGTTTGCCTGCATGGCGCCGGTCGGCGCCTATGACGAGTCGGTGTATACCGGCGGGTCGTTTGTGCTCGACGATTGCGGTCGCGTGGTGGCCCAGGCGCCGTGTTTTGAGGAGAGCCTGCTGGTTCAGGAGATTCAGCGCGGCGTGATGCTCGATGCCCTGGAGGACCATGAGCTGCCCCAGTTTCGCTCCGAGGAGTGGTTGTGGCAGGCGCTGGTGCTTGCCGTGCGCGACAATGCCCGCGCCCACGGTACGTCGCATGCC
>CALINZ010000035.1 GCA_938045085.1 uncultured Collinsella sp.
AAAGGCCTCATCGCCGCCCTCGACGGGAAATGTCACGCCGTAAACCTCAACGCGAAAATAGCCGCCGGCAGGCGCCGTCTCGCCAAAGTCAATCTTGAGCGTCTGGCCGTCAGCCTTGCACGTGGGCTTCATGGGCGTACGATCCATGAGGTCCTCGCCCGAGAGCATCGTCAATCGCGTGTCATCGGTACCAAACGTTGTGCCGTCGACAAACGTCAGAGAAAGACCGCTCAGCTCCTCGTCGGCATCGGCCTGAACTTCCCAGGTAATGCGCGTCTCGGTGCCGCCGACCACAGCGCTGCCCGAACCGGTGTTGGGTCGGGCGGTAATCTTTGCGGTCTCAAGCGCCTGGGCGGTCGTGGGCGCATATGCCCCCGCGCACACCAGCGCGAGCGCCACGGCCATGACGCAGACTAGCTTTTGGAGCAAGGCGGGCAGTGGAAAACACTGCTCTGCGGCCCCTTTGTTCAGTCGAGACAAGGTGGCTCCTATCGTAGAAGTTGCCGGCAAAACGAGACGGAAACGCTCTCCGTCGAGAGAAGCGCAAAGGCCCTCTCCGCAAAACGGAAAGGGCCTACGCGCAATCAAGCATCTATTTACTTGATGTTGTACTTAGCCATGAGGGCGTCAACGGTACCGTCGTCAGTCAGGTCCTTGATGGCCTGGTTGATATCGTCCTTGAGCTTGGTGTTGCCCTGGTTGATGGCGATGGCGTACTCCTCGCCGGTGCTGATCTGCTTAATGGTCTGGCAGGTGTTGAACTGCTCGGCGGTCAGCTGGCTGGCAACGGAGCGGTTGGTGACTACGGCGTCGCCCTTATCGGACTGCAGGGCGCTGAAGCACTCGGTGGCGTCCTTGTAGGGGACAATCTTGGCCTTGGGGAAGTTCTCCTGGGCAAAGGCCTCGGCGGTCGAGCCAGACTGGACGATGATGGTAGCGTCGGCGTTGTTGAGCTTCTCGCTGTAGTTGTCGGCCGTGATGTCGGTGTTATCGACCTTGGTCACGATAGCCTGATCGTCCATGTAGTAGGAATCGGAGAAAGTGACTTCCTTCTCACGCTCGGGCGTGTCGGTGATAGCCGCGATGGAGACGTCATACTTAGCGCCCGAAGCGACGCCCGGAACCAGCGTGTCAAAGTCATTGTTGACATACTCGACATCCAGGCCCAGCTTATCGCCGATAGCCTTGATGAGCTCAAGGTCAAAGCCCTGATAATCGCCGTTGTCATCCTTGTATTCAAACGGAGCGTACTCGGCAGAGGTGCCGACGGTCAGCGTACCGTCCTTGACGAGCGCGTACTCCTTGGAGCCGTCGACCTTCTCGACCTTAGCGTCGTCAGAGCTGCTGGAACCGGCATCAGAACCAGAGGTGGCGTTGGACGAGCCACAGCCCGTCAGTGCGAGGGCGAGCGCCATGGCGCCCGTGGCGGCAAATGCGCCAAGATTCTTGAGCTTCATAATCAGTCTCCTTCCGGTGACCCCGTTTGATTCAGAGGTCTGCAAAAACTGTTGGATATTATGCACCCGTAAATGCGAATCTGCAATTAGAAAACTGATTGAAACAAACCCATAACGTGAATGGAGCACTCCACTTTATGACAGTCATTACTGCTGCAACGACCTTAACAGTTTGATTTCAGCCGCATAACCTGCAAGTTCGTTCGGTGTCTCCAAAATAAACGGCAGCGAACGCAAGCGACCATTCGATACAATATTCTGCATAACCTGCATACCGCCGCCAAACTCTTCACTACCCAGGTAGCCCTTGCCGATGCACTCGTGGCGATCCTTATGGGCGCCGCAAGGGTTCTTCGAATCGTTGATATGTACGGCATGCAAGCGGTCGATACCCACCACGCGGTCGAACTCGTCGAGCACACCGTCAAGATCGTGGACGATGTCATAGCCGGCGTCATTCACATGGCAGGTGTCCAGGCAAACGCCCAACTTGGCCGACAGCTCGGGACGCTTGTCGGCAACGCCCTCAATAATGAGCGCCAGTTCCTCAAAGCTGCGGCCAACCTCGGTGCCCTTGCCGGCCATGGTCTCGAGCAGCACCGTCGTCTGCTGGCCCTCAAACATCACCTGACACAGGGCGTCGACGATCATCTGAATGCCAGCGTCGGAGCCCTGCCCCACATGCGCGCCGGGATGGAAGTTGTAGTAATTGCCGGGCAGCGCTTCCATGCGCCGCAAGTCCTCGGCCATTGCCTCCAGGGCAAACTCGCGCGCCCGCTCTTTGGCCGAGCAGGGGTTATAGGTATATGGGGCATGAGCCACGAGCGGGCCAAAGTCGTTTTGCTCCATAAGCTCGCGCAGGGCCGCCACGTCATCCATGTCAAGATCTTTCGCCTTGCCGCCGCGCGGGTTGCGCGTAAAGAATGCAAAGGTATTGGCGCCAATAGACAGCGCCGTCTCCCCCATCGCCCGATAGCCCTTCGTCGTGGATAGGTGACACCCGATCGTCAGCATCCCCAGTTCCCCCTCATCAGTTGCGGTGAAATAGTTCCTGTCGATGCCTTATTCTGCCGCAAACAGGAACTATTCCACCGCAAGTTATAAAAGGGTCATCAGAGATGCGGGCCACCGAGCACTACGGCTACGGGCGCCGGTGTCATGATCCCCTACGCGTCAGCGACAAGTCCTAGAGGGATAGACGGATTGCATCGATAATGCGCGCGCAACGCTGTGTGGCGGCAAGGGGCATGACGGGACTCTCGAGTTTCCCCGCCCGGATGAGCTGGTTCGCATGCTGGATTTCGCCGTAGAAATCATCGACCTCAAACGGGACATTTATTTCGAGCATTCGTCCGTCGGAGTACCTCACATGGGCGAGCTCGGGGCGATGGAGGCGCTCGATTTCCAACGAGCCCCGCTCGCAGGCAATCGTTAAGCGA
>CALINZ010000036.1 GCA_938045085.1 uncultured Collinsella sp.
TTGTCCTGATAGCACGGACCGATGCCACGCTTGGTGGTACCGATGTTCTTCTTGCCGAGCTTCTGCTCAAAGGCGCCATCCAGATCAATGTGGTACGGCATGATGACATGCGCGTTTCCGCTAATCTTGAGGTTCTTGGTGGTGATGCCGTCGGCCTCGAACATGTCGATCTCCTCAAGGACAACCTTGGGGTTGACGACGCAGCCGTTACCGATCACCGACACGTGGTCGGAATACATGATGCCGGAGGGCACCTGGTGCAGACCGTACTTCTTGCCGTTGACGACGATGGTGTGACCGGCGTTGTTGCCGCCCGAGTAGCGCACGACGGCATCGAAGTCGCCGGCGACCAGATCGCAAATCTTACCCTTGCCCTCATCGCCCCACTGGGCACCGACCAAAACGGTTGACGGCATGTTTACTCCTTACATTCATGGACTGTCTACGCGCCACGACGGCACGCAGAAGCACAAAACATTCCCAGTATACCCGTGCAACGGGCGCCTGTCCTACTCCTCGGCATGTGCCCCATCAAGCTCATAGAACTTGGTGGATGCCGGCAGGAACATCAGGTCGACGTCGCCGATCGGGCCCGAACGGTTCTTGGCCACGACGATACGCGTAACGCCCTCGTCGGGTCGATCGTCGCGCGAGGCTTCGGCCTCGTCGGCGGAGCGGTCCAAGAACATAACGATATCGGCGTCCTGCTCGATGGAGCCCGATTCACGAAGGTCGGAAAGCTGCGGGCGCTTGCCGGTACGGGATTCGACCTGACGCGAGAGCTGCGACAGCGCGATGAGCGGGATCTTGAGCTCCTTGGCCATGATCTTCAGACCACGCGACATCTCCGAAACCTCGACGGTACGGCTCTCGGAGCGGCGTCCCGGCGGAGGACTCACCAGCTGCAGGTAGTCCAGGATGATGATTGCCTTCTCCTTGTTATGGAGCATGCGGCGGCTCTTGGCACGGATCTCGGTCACTGTGGTGCCGGGCGTATCGTCAATCAGAATATCGAGCTTGGACAAGGTCTGCGTGGCCTCGTTGATATTGGCCCACTGCTCGGGGCTAATGCGGCCCATGCGGAAGTCACTGATCGAGATCATGGCGTAGGCGCAAATCAGACGCTGGGCAATTTCCTTGCCCGACATCTCCAGCGAGAAGAAGCCGACGGTATAACCGGCAGCGGCAGCGTTGAGCGCCAGATTCAGGGCGAACGATGTCTTACCCACGGCAGGACGGGCACCGATGATGATGAGCTGGCCCTCGCGGAAGCCCATGAGCATACGATCGAGTGACGGAAAGCCGGTGGGCACGCCCGCCGCCTGACCACCGGCCTGGCACACTTCCTCGGCCTCGTTATAGGCCTCGACCATAAACTCGGTCAACGTCTTGTAACTCGACTTGACCTCGCGCGCCGTGACCTTGAGCAGTTTGCTCTCGGCCAGCTCCACGACCTCTTTGGTGTCGGTAGGGGCGTTATAGGCCAGCGCGTTGATCTCGTTGGTGGCGCCGATCAGCTCGCGCAGCATCGAGTCGCGGCGAACGATGGCGGCATGGTGCTGCCAGTTGACGAGCGACAGGGTCTGACCCATCAGCTCCAAAATGTACGCCTCGCCGCCCACGGCATCGAGCTTGTTGATGCTTCGCAGGTAATCGATCAGCGAGATGGAGTCGATGGGAATGCGGCTGTTGTACATATCGACCATCGCGGTATAGATGGTCTTATGAATGGGCCGGTAGAAGTCATCGGGCTGCAGCTCGACCTGGGCCTCTTCGACCACCTCGGGCGATAGCAGCATAGCGGCCAGTACATTGGCCTCTGCATCTTGGTTTTGGGGAAGACCCATCTTTGAGCCGCGGTCCTCAACCGTCAGCCCGGTCTCCCTATCGTCATATGCCATGAGCATCCTCATTCATATCGCTTGCGAGCATCCATAGTATCAGCCACGGTCCCAAAACGCGCCGCGCGCCGCCAATCATCACCGAACCAAACGGATGAACGGTCCTGTATATAGGACTTCGACGCAACGTTCACCATGACACTCACTCAGCGCAAAAAACAAAAGGGCGCCCTGGTTTCCCAGAGCGCCCTTCTTAGAACAAGATTGTTGCGTTGCAGCAAATGCTACTCGGCAGCAGCCTCAGTCTCGACCTCGGCGGTCTCGGCCTCGGCGACCTCAGCGGCCTCCTCGACCTCAGCCTCGGCAGCGAGCTCCTCGGCGGTAACGCCGACGAGAACGACAACCTCGGCCTTGATCTCGCGGTACAGCGAGATGGCAACGGTGTGGGCACCGGCAGCCTTGATGGGCTTACCGAGCTCGACGCGCTTGCGGTCGATGTCCATACCGAGCTGAGCCTTGATGGCGTCAGCGATCATAGCGGCGGTAACGGAGCCAAAGAGGATGCCCTCGTCGCCGACCTTGACGTCAACGGTGACCGTCTTGCCCTCGAAGGCAGCCTTGGTCTCGTTGGCGGTAGCCAGACGGACGGCCTCGCGCTTGGCGATGTTGTTGCGACGCTCGTCAAGCTGCTTGAGGTTGCCCTTGGTGGCGGCAACAGCGAGCTTCTTGGGGAACAGGAAGTTCTCAGCGTAACCCTGAGCGACCTCTACGACGTCACCCTCGCCGCCCTTGCCCTTGATCTCATCGAGAAGAATAACCTTCATGATGCGTCTCCCTTCTTAGCCGCGGTCGCGGTTGCCACGAGAGGAAACCACGGGGACGGTGTACGGCAGGAGAGCCATCTCGCGGGCGCGCTTGATGGCGTTGGCGATGTCATGCTGATGCTGCGTGCAAGCGCCAGTGACGCGACGAGGCTTGATCTTGCCACGGTCGGTCATGTACTTACGGAGAAGCTGAGTGTCCTTATAGTCGATGAACTCAGTGTTCTCCTTGCAGAACTGGCAGTACTTACGACGCGGCTGACGTGCAGAAAAATCATTAGCCATGTCAAAATACCTTTCATTTGGCAACTCCGGCGAACCGAAGCCGCCTCTCACTCAAAAATAGGTGAACAACCCTTAGAACGGGATGTCCTCATCGTAGACGTCGACCGCGGGCGGCGTAGCCACCGGCGCGGCAGGACGTGCTGCAGGCGCGGGAGCTGCGGGGGCGTAACCGCCCTGGTCGTAGCCACCCTGGCCACCACGGGAGCTCATAAACTCGATCTCATCGACGATGACCTCAAGTTTGCTCCGGCGCTGGCCGTCGCGCTCCCAAGAGCTGTAGCGCAGCTTGCCCTCGATCGCGACCTTGTTTCCCTTTGCCAGGAAACGGCTCACGGCCTCGGCGCGGGTGCCGAACATGGTGCAGTCGACAAAGTTGGGATAGTCCTCCCACTCGCCAGTCTGCGCGTTGCGGCGACGATCGTTCACGGCGACGCCAAAGGACAGAACCTGGGTTCCGCCGGCTGTGGCGCGCAGCTCGGGATCGCGGGTGAGGTTACCGGTGATGTTCACTCGATTGATGCTCATAACTCACTACTTCCTCTTGGGGCACAAGCCCAGTCCAAAACGACAGTCTTACTCCTGGTCGTCGCGACGGACGATCATGTGGCGGACCACAGCGTCGGTGATGCGCAGGACGCGATCAAGCTCGGCGATCTGGGTAGGATCTGCGTGGAAGTTGATGAGGGTGTAGTCACCATCGGTGAGGTCGTTGATCTCGTAGGCGAGCTTGCGCTTGCCCCACTCGTCAACGGAGTCGACCTTGCCAGCGCCCTCAGCGATCGTGGTATCGATACGCTTCATAACAGCGAGACGAGTCTCGGGGTCGAGCGACGGGTCAACAAAGAACAGCAGTTCATAAGCCTTCATATTGTCACCTCCTCTGGGCAAATGTGGCTTCAGGTCGTGAAGGTGCGCCTGAAGCAGGAAAAGACTTGGTAATAATATCTTTCAACCTCCCATGCCGCAAGAATATGCAGCTACAACCTCATGACCTCCACATATGTCCATACTCGCACGACGTTTCATGCGCATTCCAACCAAATGCCGACCAAATGCTTGACGGATTTGTGGACAAGATACGACGCCGCGGGGACAAGCCGAGCCAGGCCGCAGGTCAACGGGCACATGGTTGTGGTCGCGAAATACATACCAGTGGTCCACAGCACCACCCAAAGATTTTTAAATTCATTGCCAAGTCGCTTATGAATACCCCTTTTAAACAATTGAGTTGATCAACCACGCTGGTCGGAAGCCGTTTTTTGGCACCTCAAACCCCACTGCAACGCCAAGCGCGGCCAAGCGTTTTAAAAAATGCCAACTTTTCTGTTTGCACTTTGCGATTCCTCGTGTATACTGACTTTCGCATTTAACGGAGAGTTGTCCGAGTGGCCGAAGGAGCACGATTGGAAATCGTGTAGGCGTCAAAAGCGTCTCCAGGGTTCAAATCCCTGACTCTCCGCCAGTTAATTCCAAAGCAGGCCTTCGAGCCTGCTTTGTTTTTACCCCACGCGGAGGGGTGGCAGAGTGGTTGAATGCGGCGGTCTCGAAAACCGTTTGGCCTGTATAAGGTCACGAGGGTTCGAATCCCTCCTCCTCCGCCATTAGATGGTATGAGCCCCAGCAATGGGGCTTTTTTCTTTTTGGGCACATTTCAATTACGCGCAGGAGGAGGGATTCGAACCCGCCAGGGCGCAAAGCGTAAAGAAAACGCGCCAGTGGCGCGTTTTTAGCGCAGCGCGGTCGGCGCAAGCCGACCGGATAAATTTTGAGCTCCACTCAAAATTTGGACATCCCTCCTATTCAGCCACGCCCCCATCGCGTTCGGCATCAACCCGGATCCCCAAACATGGAACCTATGACCGTGCCCAGTCCCGACCGTTTGCCGAGCAATAGGATCGCAATCGGCGCCGAACATGTACTATGTACGGGCATTGTCTAAACCCACAATCCAAAGGACCCCATCTTGCCCGTCGCCGCCGCCATAACCATTACCTCACATGCCTCGGATGCCATGGTCGCTATTCCGTTTTGGCTCGAGATGTTCGCTGTTGTCGCTGCATCGATCTCGGGTGTGCTGGTTGCGCGCGAGCACAAACTCGACCTGGTGGGTGCAGTTGCGCTCGCGGTGGTCTGCGGTCTGGGCGGCGGTCTTTTGCGCGATATGACGCTGCAGGTAGGCAACGTCTACATCCTCAACCAGCCGATGGCACTGCCGCTTTCCATCGCCACGGCAGCCATCATCTACATTTTCCCGGCAATCGTCGACAAGCCCGAAAAACTCATCCCCTTGCTCGACATCATCTCGGTCGGCATCTATGCGGCAACCGGCGCAGACAAGGCGCTGGTCTACGACTTTGCGCCGGCGGTGTGCATCATGATGGGCTTTTTCACCGCGGTGGGCGGCGGCATGTTGCGCGACGGCTTTATGGGCGTGGTTCCGGGCATTTTCCAACGTACTAACTTTTACGCCATCGCCGCCATCGCCGGATCGACAAGCTACGTGTGTCTCGTTATGAGCGGCATCATGAGCAATGTCGCCGCGCTGATCGTATGCGTTGTCGTGACCATGGGTCTGCGCTGGCTCTCGCTGCGCTTTGACATCAAAAGCCCCACCGAAGAAGATATCGCGCGCTTTTTGCACCGTAAAAAGTAGACAGCACGGCACGACCCTTCGAAATGCAACCGAGAGGTTCTTTTAGAGCGCCCACGCGTTGGGTACCCTGTTAGGTATATGCCGAGTATCTAACAAAGGATTCACTATGCCCTGCAATCAATTCCCGTCGAGCCAGCGCCGTAAAGCATGGGGCCGCATCACCATCCTGTTCGCGCTCATCGCGCTCGCGCTCACCGCACTTCCCACGGCGTCGTTCGCCGGCACGGACACCGCAGGCAATGTACTTGCGACCGACAATGACGCCAATCCGTCCGGCGTCGATGGTGACCTGTACTGGGCCGGCCAGGCCCTCAACTTGGACGATGCGTCCATTGACCGTGATGTCATCGCCGCGGGCGATACCCTCTCGATCCGCGACTGCACGGTTGGCGGCGCCGTCCGTCTGGCGGCACGCACCATCGACATCGCCAAGACCACGGTTGATGGCAGCGTCACGGTGGCCGGCCAGCACGTTGTGCTCAACACCGGTAGCACCGCCAACTGTTTCTATGCGATGGGCGAGACGGTTGCCCTGCGCGGCTCCGCCAGGTCGGCAGCGCTCGCGGGCGACACGGTGACCATCGATGGCACCGTCGATGGCGATGTCGAGGTTTGGGCCGACAAGCTCATCCTGGGCAAGAACGCCCACATCACCGGCACCGTGAACGCGCACGTCTCCGAGGACCCCGAGCGTGCCGCAGGGGCCGAGGTAGGCGCGCTCAAGATCGACCGCACCGAGAACGAGGATACTTCCACCGTTAACGATGTCATCGGCGGCACCGTCGCCGCGGCGCTTTCCACCTGCTTTGTCGCCCTGCTACTCGAGCTCGTCTTTCCGCGCGCGACCGCCAGCGCCGCCGGCATGCTCCACCAGCGCCCCACGCCCCTGTGGGTGAGCGGTCTTCTGGGCACGATTGCTATCGTCCCCGCCGTCCTACTGCTGATTATCTCCATCGCTGGTCTATCGCTTGCCGGAGCCCTCATGTGCGGCGTTATCGGCATCGCATTGGTGTCGAACGCCTTTGCGGGGTGCGCGATCGCCCGCATGGTCGGACACAGCCAAAACCGCTACGCCATGGCAGCCGTGGGTGGCATCGCCGCAGGCGCCCTCACAGGGCTTCCCCTCGTAGGCGGCTTCATCAGCGGCGTGGCCTTTGTCTTTATGCTCGGCTACATCATCCAGATCATCTGGCGCAACGCCCGCCTCAAGCCGCAGCAGCCGACTAACACGCCGGGACTCCCCACCGCTTAGCAGCTAACCGCCACAAAGATGCCAAGCACCTTTGTGGCGGCGCAAACGAACCTGCCCCCTGCA
The DNA here is from genome assembly GCA_938045085.1 of uncultured Collinsella sp. Taxonomy (GTDB): domain Bacteria; phylum Actinomycetota; class Coriobacteriia; order Coriobacteriales; family Coriobacteriaceae; genus Collinsella. Next base: position 6,916 of record CALINZ010000036.1, read on the forward strand.
CCAAAAAGGGCGCCGACCATTACGGTCGACGCCCTTTCTCGTTAGACGTTATAAAGCCCAGCGCTTATTTGTTGACCTGACCGGCGCGGACGGCGGCCTTCTTGCGGTCGGTGGCGTTGAGCAGACGCTTGCGCAGGCGGATGTTCTTGGGAGTGATCTCGACCAGCTCGTCGTCGGCGATATACTCCAGTGCCTCCTCCAGCGAGAAGGTGCGAGGCGGCACCAGCTGGACGGAGATATCGGAGGTCGAGGAACGCTGGTTGCCCAGGTTCTTGGTACGCGCGATGTTGACGACCATGTCGCCGGCCTTGCTGCGCTCGCCCACGATCATGCCCTCGTAGCACTCGGTGCCCGGCTCAACAAACAGCTGGCCGCGCTCCTGCAGCGTACCCAGAGCATAGGCAACGGCCTTCTCGGTGGTCATGGAGATCATGGCGCCGTTCTGACGGTTACCAATCTCGCCGGCGTAAGGACCATACTCTAGGAAGGTGTGGTAGAACACGCCCTCGCCATGGGTGACGTTCATGATGCGGTTCTTAAGACCCATGATGCCGCGGGTCGGAATCTTAAACTCGAGGTGCGTCACGATGCCCGAGGTATCCATGCTCGTCATGATGCCGCCGGAGGTGCCGAAGACCTCAACGACCTTGCCCGAGTACTCGTCCGGGCACTCGACGACGGCCTGCTCGACGGGCTCCATCTTGTTGCCGTTCTCGTCCTTCTTAAACAGAACGCGGGGACGGCCGACCTGGAACTCAAAGCCCTCGCGGCGCATGGACTCCATCAGAACGGACAGGTGCAGAATGCCGCGGCCCGAGACCTCGACGCCGCTCTTGTCCTCGAGTTCCTCGATCTTCATGGTCACGTTGTTCTCGGCCTCGTTGAACAGGCGCTCCTTGAGCTGACGGGCGCCCACGATGTCGCCGTCGCGGCCGACAAGCGGGGAGGTCGAAGCCTCAAAGACGATGGACAGGGTCGGCGGGTCGATCTCGATGGGCTCGAGCTCGACAGGGTTCTCGGGATCGGTGTAGACATCGCCGATATCGGTGCGGTCGATACCCACGACAGCGGCGATGTCGCCGGCGCCGACTTCCTGGCACTCGGTACGGCCCAGGTAGTCGAAGGTAAAGAGCTGCTTGACGGTGGCGGTAGCGCTGGAGCCGTCGTTCTTGACAACCAGGATCTGGTCGCCCTGGTGGATGGCGCCAGAGTACACGCGGCCGATACCGATGCGGCCGACGAAGTTGGAGTGGTCGATGGTCACGCACTGCATGGCCAGCGGGGCGTTCTCGTCAACCTCGGGCGCGGGCATGTCGTCGATAATCATATCGAGCAGCGGGTACATGTCCATGTTGCCGTCGTTAGGGTCAAGACGGGCAAAGCCGTTCATGGCGCTGGCGTAGACCACGTGCTCCATGGCGAACTCAAGCTGGTCGTCGGTGGCGCCCAGGTCGGCCATGAGGTCCAGGCAGTCGTTGTAGGCCTTCTCGGGGTTGGCGCCCGGACGGTCGATCTTGTTGATGACGATCATGATCTTAAGGCCGGTGTCGATAGCGTGACGCAGCACGAAGCGGGTCTGGGGCATGGGGCCCTCAAAGGCGTCGACCAGCAGCAGGGCGCCGTCGGCCATACGCAGCACGCGCTCGACCTCGCCGCCAAAGTCGGCGTGGCCCGGGGTGTCGATGACGTTGATCTTGACGTCCTTGTACTCGATAGAGATGTTCTTGGCGAGAATCGTAATGCCGCGCTCGCGCTCCTGGTCGTTGGAATCCAGGACGCGGTCCTCGACCTGCTGGTTGGCACGGAAGGCGTCCGTGGCACGCAGGAGCTTGTCGACCATCGTCGTCTTGCCGTGGTCGACGTGAGCGATGATGGCGATGTTCCTCAGATTGTCTACGCGCATGTAGTTCCCCTATCTTCTATCTATATACAACCGGCACGCGTATGCGACCCACCCAGCAATGCAACGCTCGGCGGGAATATTGAGCCTTTTACCGAAAACTCGTTTATTTTAGCGATTTTAGATGAGAGGGGTTTCCTCACCTGCAGGTTCAGGGTCGCTCCACATAAAACCATCGCCGGCGCCCATGCCCTCATACAGCACATATGCCGAAAAACCGCTCTCGAGCGTGGTTTCGAAGAAGCTCACGAGCAGAGCATCGTGATAGCCGCCGTCAATCTCGACGCAGCCGGTGTAGCCGATGGCATAGCGAGCGATACGGCCCAGGCCCTCGTCCTTAAGACCCATCTTGTGCTCGGAGATAAAGTTGGTGGCCGCCTCGAGGCACGCCTCTTCGCCGTCCTCGTCGAGCGCCGCCAGATAACGGTTGGAAGCGGCGTCCTCAATTGCCACGACCACGCCAGGGTTTTCACCGGCGGCAAGGTCGTCCAAGAACGCGCCGATCAGATCGCACACCATGGCGTCGAGCTCGGCGGAGACGTTACCGGCATCCTGCATATCCTGTGCCATCTTTAGACCTTCCCATCGAGTCTGGCGTCGTTACAGTTCTTGCGCCTCGGCGGCGATCTTAGCAGCGGCATCGCGGGCGCGCATCATGTCCGCCGCGCGTTTGTCGAGCACCTTGATCTGACTGGTCAGCATGACCGCATCGACCACGCCCCAGATCACCAGGCCCGTAGAGATCGAAAACCCAAGCGCACCAACTGTACCACGAAGGCGCGAACAGATTGCCGCGACAAGGGCGGAGATGACAACCATCTTGATAAACGAGCCGCGGCGTTCGCGAAGCGTGCGGGCCTGCGTCACATAGGCAATGCGTGCCGCCTCGGACGCCTCAGAGCGCATCTGGGCCTCGCGGGCGATCGCAGCCGCCTCAGCAGAAACTCCGACGCTCATGAGCGCGCACTCCGTCGCGTGCGTGTCGAGCATTTAAAAATCATCGGGCGAGAGCGTGTGGACGAACTCATCGAACTTTTCGAACTCTTGCTCGTCGTCGACTTCCTCGGCGTGCGGCGAGACGGTGCCCAAGCGATTCATGATGTCGTCTTCAACGAACATGGGGGCATTGCTGCGCACGGCGAGGGCGATGGCGTCGCTGGGACGGGCATCAATCTTGCGCTCGTCGCCATCGGCCAGCACGACAATCGTCGCGTAGAACACCGGCGGCTCGGCGCGAACGATCTCGATGCGCTCGAGCTTGGCACCCAAGGCGTCGACGGTATCGAGCAACAGGTCATGAGTGATTGGGCGCTCGGCGCGGCCGCTGTCGATACCGCGGCTGATGGCCGCGGCCTCAAACGAGCCGGTCTGGATGGAAAGCGAGCGCAGCGGCGCCGTCGAATCCGACTTGCTGCAGCGCTCGCGGAGCACGATAAGCGATGGCACGGGACCGGCGGCCATGACGATGGTCTCTATGTCGACACGAACCATGGAACACCTCCGGTACGTAGCGGTTAACACGCGGCGGCCCGCCGCATTGAATAGCTATACTACCCAATCTTTCGCACAGCACACAAAATCAAAGTAGTTAATTTGGGACAGAGCTTTTTTGACTACCTTCTGTGGCTAAGAAAAAAGCCCCGAGGCAACGCCCCAGGGCTCTTCACAGTTTTGATGGTGGACCTGACAAGATTCGAACTTGTGACCTCCCGGTTATCAGCCGGACGCTCTAACCAACTGAGCTACAGGTCCATCATGGTGGAGGTTAGGGGGATCGAACCCCTGACCTCAGGCTTGCAAAGCCCGCGCTCTCCCAGCTGAGCTAAACCCCCACGGAGACAGTAATAAACACCCCAGCGGCGACTCGGCTCTCGCTGGGGTGTTTATTGCGAAAGAAAGTGGTGGACCTGACAAGATTCGAACTTGTGACCTCCCGGTTATCAGCCGGACGCTC
>CALINZ010000037.1 GCA_938045085.1 uncultured Collinsella sp.
GTGATGGACTTTGGTCGCGAGGATTTTAAAATTAAAGTCGTGAATAGCGGCCGAATCGTTCACAACATGGCCGAATTGATTCACGAGTCGATTCCGTATCTGTAGGTACTGCTTATGAACGGTTCGCATCTCGTTAAGATTTCCCGCCGCAGGGGAACTAAGTACACATTTACCATCAAGCGGAACATCACTATTGTGCGTGGCGATAGTGGCACGGGTAAGACGACGCTGTTTGACATGGTCGCAGACTACATGCGAACGGGCGAGCAGTCGGGTGTCTCCTTGCAATGCGATTGTCCCTGTGTCGCCCTGACCGATTATGATTGGCGAAACCAGCTTTCGTCCGTTCATGACTCGATTGTATTTGTCGATGAGGGCTTAAAAGAGATCCATTCTGATGAGTTTGCCCATCATGTGCTGTATTCCTCGAATTATTTCGTGCTGATCTCAAGGGCTGATTTCCCCAATCTTCCGTATAGCGTGGATGAGATTTACAAGATTAAGACGAGCGGAAAATACCATTCCTTCGTCCCTGTTTATCAGGATCGCGGGAATCATCGTTATGCTATTTCCCGGTCGGCGCCAAAACAGGACTTTTCTATCCTTCTATGCGAGGACAGTAAGTCTGGTTTCCAGTTCTTTGAACGGCATTTCGCTGACAGTGAGCTTACCTGCGCTTCGGCCATGACGAACAGCGCGATTTTGGGCTGGTTGGATCAGCATTTCGACGATCGCGTGTTTGTTGTCGCGGACGGAGCGGCATTTGGGTGCTATGCGGACCGCGTCCTTAAGCTGCAAGACATTCACCGCGATACTGTTACGGTTTGTCTTCCCGAATCATTCGAGTGGCTTCTACTGAGCTCCGGCGTAATTTCAGGGCTAGATGTTAAGACGGTTTTGGAAACCCCAGAAGCCTTTGTAAACAGTGAGAAGTTTAAAAGCTGGGAGGATTTCTTCTATAAGTACTTACGTGAAATAACTGGGGATTCGGTTTTTCACTACGACAAAGACTGCATTTCGGAGGCGTTTTGTACAGGAGGTAATTCTGCGAAGGTTATGGCTCTTATCGCATGCCGAAATGTCCGATAGTTTTGTTGAATAGCGTCGCGGCGTCACTTCCTGCGGCATACTAAAGAAGCTGTACATGCTTCAGATTGGATTTTCATGTCTGAGATTTTCGAACCCAAGAATATCATCGTCACTGGCGGCTGCGGCTTCATCGGCAGCAACTTCGTGCACTACGTGGTCAACAACCACCCCGAGGTGCACGTCACCGTCCTGGACAAGCTGACCTACGCCGGCAACCCCGAGAACATCGCGGGCCTGCCCTCCGACCGCGTGGAGCTCGTCGTGGGCGACATCTGCGACGCGGAGCTCCTGGACCGCATCGTCCCGGGCCACGACGCCATCGTGCACTACGCCGCCGAGTCCCACAACGACAACTCCATCGCCGACCCCGAGCCCTTCCTGCGCACCAACGTCGAGGGCACCTTCCGCCTCCTGGAGGCCGTCCGCAAGTATGGCGTCCGCTACCACCACGTCTCCACCGACGAGGTCTACGGCGACCTGGCGCTCGACGACCCCGCCAAGTTCACCGAGGAGACGCCCTATAAGCCGTCCTCTCCGTACAGCTCGACCAAGGCTTCATCCGACATGCTCGTCCGCGCCTGGACCCGCACCTACGGGCTTCGCACCACGATCTCCAACTGCTCCAACAACTACGGCCCCTACCAGCACGTGGAGAAGTTCATCCCCAGGCAGATCACCAACATCGTCGACGGCGTGCGCCCCAAGCTCTACGGCCGCGGCGAGAACGTCCGCGACTGGATCCACACCGAGGACCACTCCTCGGCCGTCTGGGACATCCTCACCAAGGGCGAGATGGGCGAGACCTACCTCATCGGAGCCGACGGGGAGAGGAACAACATCACCGTGCTGCGCATGATCCTCGAGGCCATGGGGCGCGACCCCGAGGACTTCGACTGGGTCGCCGACCGCCCCGGCCACGACCGCCGCTACGCCATCGACAGCACGAAGCTGCAGCGCGAGCTCGGCTGGAGGCCGGCCCACACCGACTTCGCCGAGGGGCTCAAGGCCACCATCGACTGGTACGTCGCCAACGAGTCCTGGTGGCGCCCCGCCAAGGAGGCCACCGAGGCCCGCTACCGCGCGCAGGGCCAGTAAGACTGCATTCC
>CALINZ010000038.1 GCA_938045085.1 uncultured Collinsella sp.
TGGTTTTGAGGATCGCGATCCGGTCGAGGATTACCACATCATCAACCGCGAGCTCGAGCAGTATGGCGCCGAGCTTTCGGAGCGTCCGCAGATCGTCGTTGCCAACAAGTGCGATGCGCCGGGCACGGCCGACAAGATTGCCGACCTCAAGCGCGCAGCGCTCGACGATGGACATATGTTCTTTGCCGTGTCTGCCGTGACGGGCGCCGGCCTCAACACGCTGATGCTTGCCGTGGGCGAGCAGGTGGCTAAGCTGCGCGCCGAGTTGGCTGTCTCGGATGAGCCGGTCGTTCTGCGCGACGATGAGTGGGAGCGCCGTCGCCTGCAGCGTGAGAAGCGTTTCCGCATTGTTCAGGAAGAGCCCGGTGCCTTCCGCGTGGTCGGTCGTGCCATTGAGCGTATGGTCATCCAGACCGACTGGCAAAACGAGGAAGCCGTCATTTACCTGCAGCATAAGTTTGCGCGTATGGGTGTTGACGACGCGCTCGAGAAGGCCGGTTGCCGTGCGGGCGACGAGGTCCGCATTTGCCAGCGCGCCTTTGACTTTGAGGGCGCCGAGGACTTCTCGGAGTACGAGGAGCTCGAGGATGCTGGCGAGGACGTTGCCGTTGAAGCCATTGACATGGCCGATGCTGCGGATGAGGGAGTCGAGGTTGTCGATGCGGCGGATGCCGCGGGCGATGCCGAGACCTCGGAGGGCGAGTAAGCCATGTCGCTGCGCGGTGGAATCGGTCTGCCCGAGCTTCCTCTAGAGGACGGGCAGGAGTTTAGGCTCGGCATTATGGGTGGCACCTTTGATCCCATCCATTACGGGCACCTGGTGACCGCCGAGCAGGCGCGCGAGTCGCTCGACTTGGACGCTGTGCTCTTTATGCCGGCGGGCACGCCTGCCTTTAAGCTTGACAAGCCGGTGACGCCTGCCGAGGACCGTTATGCCATGACGGTCCTCGCCACCGCCGCGAACCCGGCCTTTTTGGCGAGCCGGTTCGAGATCGACCGTCCGGGTGTAACCTATACGGCCGATACGCTTCATGCCCTTCGCGACTTTTACCCGCCGCAGGTAAAGCTCTACTTTATTACGGGCGCCGACGCGATTATCGATATTGTGACTTGGCATGATGCCGAACGAATCGCTGAGCTTGCTACCTTTATTGCGGCGACGCGACCGGGCTTTGATATCGATACGGCGCGTGCCCGAATCAAAGAGTCGGGGCTGCCGTTCGACGTGCGCTATATTCAGATTCCGGCGTTGGCGATCAGCTCGACGAACATTCGCAAGCGTGTTGCCCGCGGCATGAGCGTGCGCTATCTTACGAGCGAGTCCGTGCTCGGCTACATTCGCAAACGCAGGCTATATGCCGATTTGGGCCAAGAAGATTTTGAGTGATGGGGGTCTACGTTGTCGGTAGAGGATCAGTTTGAGGGCGATGAGCGCGCGCTGCTCAAGCGCATTCAAGAGCTGCTCGATGTTCGCATGAAGGATAAGCGCAAGCGCTATGTGCATTCGCTGGGTGTTGCCGAGACCGCACTTCATCTGGCCGAGGTCTACGGCGTTGACCGCTTTGATGCCGCTGCCGCCGGACTGATCCATGACTGGGACAAAGTGCTCTCCGACGACGAGCTGGTCACGCGCGCTCTGCATTACGGCATTAAGATTGCCGGCTCTCCTTCCGCCGCGACGCCGCTTTTGCATGGCCCTGTTGCCGCCTATGAACTTCCGCAGCTTTTTCCCGAGCTGTCGCCGGCGGTCTTTCAGGCTGTCGACCGTCACACCGTGGGCGCTTGCGACATGACGCCGCTCGATATGGTGGTCTTTGTGGCTGATGCCATCGAACCCAACCGCCACGGCGATTATGCCCATGCGCTGCGCAAGATGGTGGGGGAGTCGACGCTCGATGAGTTGTTCTTCTCCTGTTTTGCGCAGGGTCTGGTCTATGTGATCCAGTCCGGGCGCTATCTTTATCCCACGGCTATTACGATTTACAACCATTACGCCCAGCTGCGCTAGCTCGGGCTGTCTAGAAAGAGGTATTCCATGGCCGACGAGACCATGACCGACGAGCAGATTCTTGAAGGCGTGGAGCACAAGAGCTTCGCCGCCACGTCCGACCGCACTGCCGCCTCGCTGTCCGCGGGCGGTGTCGCCGCCGAGGATGTCGCCCGCGCCGCCGCGCAGGCCGCCTACGACAAGAAGGGCGAGGACGTTCAGGTGCTCGACCTGACCGAGCTTTCCGATGTGTGCGACTACTTTGTGCTTGCCACCGGTGCCAACAACCGCCAGGTCGATTCAATTGTCGACGAGATCGAGGAGAAGGTCGCCGAGGCTTGCGGCGAGCACCCGTTCTCCATCGAGGGTCGCGAACAGAAGACCTGGATGCTCATGGACTATGGTTCGGTTGTCGTCCACGTCTTCACTCCCGAGGCGCGCGACTTCTACCGTCTCGAAAAGCTCTGGGGTGACGCCCCCCAGCTCCCCCTCAACCTCCTCTAGTAGCTCATTTGAGACGGGGTTTAGCTACCCTCACGCATATCGCCGGGCAGGTGCGGCTTCCGCACCTGCCCGGCTTTCTTTTTGCCCAAAGGCGGTTAATCGTTGAAGCGGGATTGGCGGCCGAAGGAAAGGGCGGTGTCGCCGAATTTGTCTCGGACGGCGTCGATGGCGACGGAGAGGTCGCGGCGGTCGCTGGATTGGGCTCCGCGGTCATCGATCTCGCAGAACAGGTCAGTCTGGATGCCGCCTTGGTGGTCGAAGTCGCTCATGCCGATGCCCGCTAAGCGAACATGCATGCCATCCTGCCAGATGTTGTCGAGCAGTTCGAGTGCAACCGCCACGATCGTCGGTCGGATGAGGCAGCCGGCGCTGTGCCGTACGCCCGCTGCCATACGAATACTTAAGCTTGAGCGTTACCGTGGCACCCGTCAGCCCCTGACGGCGCAGGCGGCGTCCCACTGACTCTCCCAACAGCGCAATCGCCGCCTCAATATCCCCACGCTCAGTCAAATCTTTCGCAAAGGTGCGTTCATTGCTGACCGACTTGACCTCGCGCTCTTCATCGAGACTCGTGACTTCAGAGATTTCGAGTCCCAGCGCACGCTGGCGCATGCGTTCGCCGTTGACGCCAAAAATAGAGGACAAGGTGGATTCCGGTGCACGTGATAGCTCGCCGAGGGTGTAGATGCGCATGCGGCGCAGTCGCTCCTCGGCCGAGCGCCCGATGCCGCTCATGGCAGATACCGGCAGCGCGGCCAAAAAGCGCTGCTCGGTTCCGGGGCGCACGATGGTCAGCCCAAACGGCTTATCCCGCTCGCTTGCGATCTTTGCGACCGTCTTGTTGCAGCCCACGCCAATGGAGCAGGTCACTCCCAGCCCTGCCACGCGGTCGCTTATACGCCGCGCAACCAGCAGCGGGTCTTCGGGCGCAAAGCGACCCGGTGTGATATCGATAAAGGCTTCGTCGATGGATACGCGCTCAACGCGCGGGGTCTCGTCGGCGAGAATCGCCATGACCTGCGCGCTGACCTCGCGGTAGCGATTAAAATGCCCATGCGTCCAAATGGCTTGCGGGCACAAGCGCCGCGCCTCGGCCGAGGCCATGGCAGAGTGCACGCCAAAGCGACGTGCCTCATACGAACACGTGGACACGACGCCACGCGAATCGGCGTCTCCGCCCACGATGAGCGGCTTTCCGCGCCATTCGGGATGGTCGAGCATCTCCACGCTCGCAAAAAATGCATCGAGGTCCATCAGGCCCACCGCTGGACCCGTCCAGGGCGGCGGCGTGACGCCCGCAGCATCCTCATAACCGTATGTATGTTCGCGTCTTTCCATGTCATGAGTATACCGCGCAGCTCATGTGGGGTGCGTGTATGTGCTTGCAAATCGCGAATTCTTGTCTAAGATATGGATTTGCCCTCGACTACACCGAAGAAGTTGGTCTCACGGACTTCACCTGCCCGCGTCGATGGCGTATTATGTTCAACTGTTTGTTTGTAGTTGCAGCCTAAAGCTGCTTGGTTGGAGGAGTTTCCTTTGGCAGTCAAGATTCGCCTTGCTCGTCACGGCGCTAAGAAGCGTCCGTACTACCGTGTCGTCGTCGCCGATTCCCGCGCCCCGCGTGACGGTCGTATCATCGAGGAGGTTGGCCGCTACAACCCGATGACCGCCCCCAAGACCATCAACCTCGACCTCGAGAAGATTGCTGACTGGCAGTCCAAGGGCGCTCAGCTCACCGACGCCGTCGCCGCTCTGGTCAAGGCCGCCAACGAGGGCGAGAAGACCGAGACCGTCGTCAAGAAGTCCAAGAAGCAGCTCGCCAAAGAGGCCGAGGCCGCTAAGGCTGCCGCTGAGGCCGCTGAGGGCGCCGAGGAGTAAATCGTGCCTGAGGTTGACGCTGCACAGCTCGAGGGTGAGGCAATGCTCTCAGATCGCATCGCCGATCTCGTCGAATATCTCGTTGTTCAGATCGTCGACGACCCGGATTCCGTGAGCCTCGAGGTCATCGATGGCGACGACGCCTCCACGATTGAGGTTTCGGTTGCCGAGGATGACGTCGCTAAGGTCATCGGCCGTCGTGGCCGTACCATTAAGGCCATTCGCACGCTCGCCCGTGCACTGGCCGCTCGCCTCGACACCGCTGTCGAGGTAGAGGTTCTGGGCTAGGACCTTGAGGTCCCAGTACAAAAACATCGCCCGTGTGGTCAAGCCGCACGGAAGGAAGGGGGAGGTCCTCGCGCAGCCGCTGCGGGGGCTTCCTTCTGTATTGGAGCCGGGTATGCGTGTTGCCTTGACGCCGCCGGCGCTCAAGCGCGACCGTTTTTGCACGGTCGTGTCCGTCACCGATACGGGCGATGGCGATCTGGTCTCGTTTGAGGGCATAGACGACTTGACGGCCGCCGAGGGCATCACCGGATGCTATGTGCTGGCCAATCGTGACGACTTCGAGCTCGATTCGCTCGACGCCGCCTATACCGACCTCATGGGTCGCGAGGTGGTCGACGAGCGCTTTGGCTCGCTCGGCACGATTGTCGAGATCATGTCGACGCCCGCCAACGATGTTTGGGTTGTCGAGGGCGATCGGTACGGCGAGGTGCTGATTCCCGTGGTCGAGCAGGTTGTGCTCGATCTTCCCGACACAGGAACAATTTCCGTCCACGTTATGGACGGCTTGATCGATATGGACAAGTAGGGAGGACAGCATGCTGATCGAGACCCTTTCGGTCTTTCCCGAGATGTTTGAGCCCGTCATGTCCACGTCGATTTTGGGCCGCGCCCGCAAGGCCGGCCTTTTTGATTTTAAGGCGTATAACCTGCGCGATTGGACGCACGACCGCCATCGCACCGTCGATGACGAGCCGTATGGCGGCGGGCAGGGCATGCTCATGAAGGTCGAGCCCATCGCCGAGGCCATCGAGGCCATCAGCTCCGAGGGTCCCAAGCCCACCGTGGTGTTCTTCACCCCCTGCGGCGAGCCCTTTACGCAGCATGTGGCCGAGCGCCTGCTCAAAAGCGAGCGCTTGCTGTTTGTGTGCAGCCGTTACGAGGGCGTCGATGAGCGCGCATATGCGTATGCCGATGAGCGTCTATCGATCGGCGACTACGTGCTCACGGGCGGCGAGCTGCCCGCTATGGTCGTAGCCGATGCCGTCGTACGGCTCATTCCCGGAGCCTTGGGCGACGAGATGAGCAACGTGGACGAGTCCTTCTCGACCGCTGAGGACGGTGGCCTGCTCGAGTACGCGCAGTACAC
>CALINZ010000039.1 GCA_938045085.1 uncultured Collinsella sp.
TGCTCATATAAAAAGGACGGCGTCGAGCGCCTTGAGCACGTTGGCGGCGATGGCCTTGCCCTCGGGGCCGCGCTGCGCCAGGCGCACGAACCAGCCGGAGGCATTGACCGCGTCGCGCGCGATGGCGGCGAACGAATCACGCCCCACGCGACGCAGTGCGTAGCGCAGCACCTCGCGGGCACGCGTCACAAGCGGCAAGCCCTGCAAGCCCGGCACATCGGAATCGCTCATGATGCCCATGTCGATATTCCGGCGCGAGGTCTCCCCCGTCTCGCCATCGAGCTTGGTCGCCAGCGCCAGGAACTCCTGGGCGCCGAGCGCAAACATCGGCGAGGCGAGCAGCGGCATAAGGCCCTGCGCCGTATCGGCCGGATTGGCGAGCGCGCAGACCAGGGCACGCACCGTCTGCACCTCGGCTGCCTGGGCAAAGACCGAGCCGCCTGCGATGACGCAGTCGAGCCCCTGATCGCGGAAGGCCTGGGCGTAGACATCGGCGTTGGTCATGCGGCCCAGCAGCAGTACCATGCCGCCCTGGGGCTGGCCGGCATCGGCGAGCGCGCGGAAGCGCTCGGCGATCGCGCGGGCCTTGGCCTGTGTGCGCTCCTGCATACTGCCGCCGGCAACAAAGAGGGCCTGGCGGCGCGAGGCGTCCGCCACCAGCGTGTCCTTGCGGCCGTCGCTCGCCTCAAGATCCAAAAAGCCCTGCATCAGGCCGCCGTCATCGCCGTCGAAGACGCGTGCCACGTAACGCAGCACCTCGTCATGGCTGCGGAAGTTGCGCACGAGTTTGACGAGTTCGCCGGCAGGGGCATCGGCCACGGCAGTCGCCTCGGGCGCGGCAGACGAACCCACCTTGCGCTCCTGGCGGCGAAACACCTCGACCTCGGCACCACGGAAGCGATAGATCGACTGCTGCGCATCGCCCACCGTGCACAGCGCGCGCTCGCCCGCACCCGTCAAATAGCGAATCAGATCGACCTGCATCTGGTCGGTATCTTGGAACTCGTCGATCATGACCATCTTAAAGCGGCCCTCATAGGCAGCTCGAATAGCCGGGTAGTCGCGCAGCGCCTCGTACGCCATGCGCAGCAGGTCATTGTTATCGAGCGCGGACTGGTCGGCCTTGAGCGCACGGTACTCCGCCTCTACGGCACGGGCAAGCCCCACCAGCGCATCGAGCGCCGGGCCGCCGCAGGCAAGCACGATATTGATAAACGCATCGGCGGCCTCGGCCTTGAGTAGCTCCACCTGCTCCTTAGGAAACGCCTTGCTCGCCCGAGGCATACTGCACGACATCATGAGTCGCGCCGCATCCTCCATGGTTTTGCCGCTCGCCTCAAACGCGTCGATGGCGTCGAGTGCCACCTGCGCTTTCTCGGTCGTGGCCTTGCTTGCGCCCAGCGCCGCACGATAGGCATCGGCAAGCGCCGAGGTGTCGGCCTGGCCGCGCGCCACGCACACATCGTCCATGCCGCCCGGAAGCTGGCTCGATAGCTCCAGCAAGTCGCGCACCAGGCCTTTGATGGTGGTACCGGCGCCAAACGTCCCGCCCTCGCCCGCCATGGGATACCAGGCGTAGAGGGCCTTAAGCGAAGTGGCGAGCTCGGGCGCGGCATCGGGCGCCGTCGCGCGCCCCAGCACATGCTCGACAGCCTGATCCATAAGCTCGTCGGTATCGGTGAGCACCGTGAACTCGGGATCGATGCCCAGCTCCAACGCATGCGCGCGCAGAATGCGCGAACACATGCCGTGAATGGTCGAGATCCAAGCGTCATCGACCGTCAGGGCCTCTTCGTCCATGCCCTCTTCGATAAGCGCACGGCGCACACGGTCGCGAATCTCGGCCGCGGCGTCTTTGGTAAAGGTAATGGCGAGCACCTGGTCCAGATGCTCGACAAACGGACCGGATTCGGGCGAGAGCGCGTAGACGATGCGGCGCGTGAGGGTAAAGGTCTTGCCCGAGCCGGCACCCGCCGAGACAAATAGCGGGCGGTCGAGCGTTTTGACGACTTGCAGCTGTTGCGGCATCAAAGTCGAAAGATCCATGGTCTACACGCCCCTCCTTACAAACGTTCCTTCGTGGTTATACGAGCAGCGCGCATGCGCGGCTTGCGCCGATGTCGGATCGACCGCCGTCACGACGCCCGCCTCGAGTTCGCGCAGCCGCTCGGCAATGCCGGTCTCCACGCGATCGAGCAGCACATCGAAGTCCATGTTGCCGCCCTCGCCCGGGAAGCCCTTCTTAAGGCCCGGAATGCGACCGTCGCCGCGCTCTTCCTCGAGCAACTCGGCGCTCGCCGCACCGCGCAGTGCGGGCTTGCCGCCCTTGGTCGAAAAATAGAGCGCCGCGCGGGTATCTAGGCCCAGTGCCCGACGCATGGCCTGCGCGTAGATGAGTGTCTGGGTATGGGGCGGCAGCCAGCGCGGGTCGTCGATGGGGGCCTCGCCCGACTCCTCGTCGCGCACCGTGGGGTCAGCGAGCTTAAACTCCTCGACACCCGAACGATGCTTGTAGTCGATTACCACGGCGCGATTCTCGGCATCCACATCCACGCGGTCGATGCGCCCGCCGAGCGGCCAACCGGCATACTCGACCTGGAGCTCGTTGAACGCAAACTCCAGGTAGCGCGGAGCAAAGAGGGTGAGCGCCTCGGACTCGTAGGCAAGCACGCCCTCCAGTTGGAGCAAAATCTCGGCCACCTGACGCTCCTCCACCGGGGAGAGCGGCACCAGCGGGCCCTCCGTGCCTCGCTTGCCGGCGTGCTCGGCCAACGTCTCGTCAAAGACCTCGTGCAGCAGCTTCTGTGCACGCGGCAGGTTCTCGGGCGTCACGCGCTCCATGCCCTCCTGCGGAAGACGTGCATGCAAGTGCTCCAGCACGTCATGGACAAAGTTGCCCTTCTCCATGTTGCCAAAGCCTGCATCGATGGACTGGGGTTTGACGCGATACGAGACGAACCAGCACAGCGGGCAGGTGGAATAGGCCTCGATCTGCGAGGCGGACGTCAGGCGCGGCACGAGCGGCGCGTCCTCGCCCTCGCCATCGCGACGACGCAGGACCAAATACGGCACGGCCTCGGCACTCAGATGCTGAGGGGCTTCACAGGTCACGCGCTCGCGCTTGAGACCTTCGCCTGCCGCGGGATCGAAGTCCTTTACGATATCACCCTCACCCACGCACTTCGCCTTGTCGGCGCCAGCGGCTTTAGCGTCACCAGCGGTCTTAGCGTCGTCAGCGGCCTTAGCATCGTCAGCGGCCTTGGCGTGCGCACGCAACTCGGTCCACACGGCCGCCGGATAGCACTCGCGCGCCTGACGATCATGGGTCACACGGGCGAGCGTAACCGGACCACGCGACGCTTGCATCGCGTGACCAAAGCGCACGCGCAGCAGGGCCGCGGGCTCAAGCGTCACGCCCTCGCGACCAAGGCTCGCCGTCAGCGTAGCCAGCGGTCCCTCCTCGTGCGAGAGTGGATAGCTGTCCAGATCGACATCGGCAAACAGCACGGCATCGTAGCTGCCGGGGCGCAGAGCCGCCGCGTCGGCAAGCGAAGCAAAACGAACCTGGGCACGTGGCGCACGGTCAACCTCGTGGGTCTCGTAATCGTAGGCGGTGCTACGCTTGTCCACCTTGGTGCGAATGCCATCGAGCACGGGCACGGTCGCGGCCTGCGACACGTCGAGCGCGCGGGCGCCGTTCATAAGGATGTCGATGGCGTGGCACAGCAGGGCTACCTCCGCCTGGCGACGGGCCTGGCCATCCAAGCTGCCCAGCGAGCGATCGGGCAACGCCTCGGCAACGGCAAGCATGGCCTTGAGCGCCGTCACGGGCTTGTCACGCCACAGAGCCTGGAACACGTCCGAGACCACACACGGTACGTTCTTAAACCAGTTATCGTCGCTCGCCGCCTTGCGCGCGCCCCTCACCTGGCCTTGGACACTCTGCAGCAGGCTCTTAACGCCCGCGGTAGTCTTGCTGCGCGAGAGACGCATATTCTTATCGAAGGTACGGGCATTGACGGCATCAGCGCCCGAAAGCGGACTGTAGATCCAGTCGGTAAGCTCCGGCGCGGGCCACCACTCGGTCTTTGACGCCATGCCCTCATCGGCGGCCTTCATACGCTCGATCAGACCGGCAAGCGCCGCAAACTGCCTGCCCGCAATGGATTGGGAAAACGCCGTGAACTCAGCTGTCTCGGCGGCGATATGACGAGCCGCCAGACGAGAGGCGAGCTCACCGAACAGCTGGGGTGCCCGGGCAGAAACAACGAGCACGCGCACGGGGTCGGCGGGCGTTGCAGTAGCTTTATCGGCCTTGGACTCCTTGTGCACTTTCACCAACTTATCGATGGCGTCCGCATAGACATGAGCACGGGCATGGGGCCCGGCGACCTCAATAAAGGCAGGCTGAGCGGCGGTCCCGCAAGCGGCATCAGACGCGCCGACACCCTCCCCCAGCGGCCCGACCTCAAACAGCACACCGCGGGCATCAAATGCCGTGGCAAGCTCATCGCGCATAGCCACCTGCTCGTGGGCAAGCAGCACGACGACCTCTCCCCCATTGTTCGCCACGGCAGACAGCAGCTCGAGCAGTCCGTACGTAAACGACGTGACACCACGTACGCATACGGCGCGGGTGCACGCCGGCAGGTTATCGGCCAGGACACCGGCCATAATGTCAGCTGCCTCGCAGGGCTCGACCATATCTCGACGGTCCAAACCGCCCGCGTAGGCACGCAAAAGCTCGAACACGCGAGCCTCGGCATCGCTTTTTGGCTCAGGCTGGCAATTGTTGCCAC
>CALINZ010000040.1 GCA_938045085.1 uncultured Collinsella sp.
GGGCCCGAGAGGGTCGCCACGCGCGCCTCGTTGCCGATCTCGCTGGCGATGACCTCGCTCATGAGCAGGCCGGACTCGGGCTCAATGCCCTTGGTGAGGCAGAGCACCGGGGTATCGGCGGCGATAAAGGGCGCGGCCTGGTGGCACACGCTGCGAAGGTGCGTCGAAGGAACGGCAAAGATGATGGCCTCGGCTCCGTCGAGCGCCTGCACGAGCTCGGTCGTGGCGACGACGTTGCCGGGCAGCTCGTAGCCCACAAGGTAGCGGGGGTTGCGGTGCTCGCCATTGATGCCGGCGGCCGTCTGCTCGCTATGGGCCCACATGGTCACGCGCTCGGCTCGCGCGGCGGCAAGGCCGGCGACGGCGGTTCCCCAGGAGCCGGAGCCAATCAGCGCAACATTCATGACTCTCTCCTACTTATCGTCGGGCTCGGTGACGCGCTTGGTAAACGAGAGCTTGGACTCCTTACCGGTCATGAGCTTTTTGATGTTCGCACGATGGGCCCACACCACGGTGATGCCGATCATCGCCATGCAAAACTTAAGTCCCAGGCTGCTGTACGGAAAGACCGCGCAGGCAGCGATGGGAAGACCGATGGCAGCGGCAAGCGAGCCCACCGACACAAACTTGGTGATGGCGACGGCCACGATAAACATGCCCAGCAGCGACAGGCCAATAGGCCAGTACCAGGCGAGGATGACGCCCAGACCAACCGCGATACCCTTGCCGCCATGGAAATTGAGGTAGGGCGAGAAGATATGGCCCCACACAGCTGCCAGGCAGATGACGCCGAGCATCCAGTCGCCGGCGGCGCCGGGGGCCATAATGCTCACGGGGAAGCCATAGCCCAAGTCGGCGATAAGCGGACGCGCGATAAGGACGCAGATGGCACCCTTAAGGCAGTCGAGCAGCAGCGTGAGCGCGGCCACCTTGGGGCCGGCCACGCGCAGCGCGTTGGTGGTGCCGATGTTGCCGGAGCCCGCCTTGCGAATGTCCGTGTGGTTGAACACGCGGCCCAAGATCAGGCCAAACGGAATCGCTCCGATAAAGAACGAGACCACGGCGCAGATGGCGGTCAGCAGAATCGGATTATGCATCCTTTTGCTCCTTCTTCCTAAAGAAGAGTCGAATGGGCGTGCCGGCAAAGTCGAAGGTCGAGCGCATGCGGTTCTCTACGTAGCGCTGGTAGGTGTCGTTGACCAGGTCGCTATGGTTGACGAAGAACGTGAACGTCGGCGGGTTGACGCCCGTCTGGGTCACGTAGTGCATGCGCAGGCGGCGCTTGCCGTCCACCACGGTATGACCGAACTCGCGCAGGTCGGTGAGGAACGTGTTGAGGCGCGAGGTGCTGATCTTCTGCGAGC
>CALINZ010000041.1 GCA_938045085.1 uncultured Collinsella sp.
GGGCTTGTCGGAAGCAGCCGCCGCCGTACCGGTGTCGAACGTGCCGGTCTTGGCGCTCGGCGCGCCCACGGGCTCGCCCTCGGCGGTGGCGTTGCACAGGCGCAGGTACTGGTCCACGCCACCGGGCATATGCGTCAGGTGGCCGTCGAGCAGCGCCCACTGCTGGTCGGTCACGCGCTCCATCAAAAAGCGGTCGTGCGTCACCAGGATCAACGTGCCGGGCCAGCCGTCGAGCAAGTCCTCGACAATCGCGAGCATGTCGGTATCCAGGTCGTTGCCAGGCTCGTCCAGGATGAGCACGTTGGGCTCGTCCAGAATCGTCAGCAGCAGCGACAGGCGACGGCGCTGGCCGCCCGAAAGATCGCCGATGCGGCTCCAGAGCTGCTGCGTCGTAAATCCCAGGCGCTCGCAGAGCTTCTCGGGCGAAGTTTCCTTGCCGTCGATGACGTAGTACTTCTTATAGTTGCTGAGCACCTCGCGAATCGTGTCGCCCATGTAGGGCTCGAGCTCCTCGAGCTGCTGCGACAGCACGCCAAAGCGCACTGTCTGGCCGATCTTTACACGGCCGCGCGTGGGTTCAATCTTGCCCTGGATCACGTCGAGCAAGGTCGACTTGCCGGCGCCGTTCTCGCCCAAAAGACCATAGCGGTCGCCCGCACCAATGAGCCAGGTCACATCGGTGAGCACCTGCTTGAGCACGCCATCGGTATCCGCATAGCCGGCATCCACGTCGACCACATCGATAACCTGCTTGCCCAAGCGGCTCACGGCGAGGCGTTTGAGCTCCAGCTCGTCACGCACGGGCGGCACGTCGGCGATCAGCTCGCGGGCGGCATCCACGCGAAACTTGGGCTTGGTGGAACGAGCCTGGGCACCGCGGCTCAGCCACGCGAGCTCCTTACGTGCCATGTTGCGACGGCGCTCCTCGGTAACCGCGGCCATGCGGTCGCGTTCCACGCGCTGCAGGATGTAGGCCGAGTAACCGCCCTCGAAGGGATCGACCTGGCCGTCGTGGACCTCCCACATACTGGTGCAGACCTCGTCCAAGAACCAACGGTCATGCGTGACCACGAGCATGGCGCCCTGGCCACGCTGCCAGCGGGCCTTTAAGTGACGCGCGAGCCAGTTGATGGTGCGCATGTCCAGGTGGTTGGTGGGCTCGTCGAGCATGAGCACGTCGTAGTCGCCGATCAGCAGGCGCGCGAGGTCCACGCGACGGCGCTGGCCGCCCGAAA
>CALINZ010000042.1 GCA_938045085.1 uncultured Collinsella sp.
ACTATGCTCACGTTGACTGCCCGGGCCATGCTGACTACGTCAAGAACATGATCACCGGTGCTGCTCAGATGGACGGCGCTATCCTGGTCATCGCTGCTACCGACGGCCCCATGGCTCAGACCCGCGAGCACATCCTGCTCGCCCGTCAGGTCGGCGTTCCCTACATCGTCGTCTTCCTGAACAAGTGCGACATGGTCGACGATGACGAGCTCATCGACCTCGTCGAGATGGAGACCCGTGAGCTCCTCTCCGAGTACGATTTCCCCGGCGACGACATCCCCGTCATCCGTGGTTCCGCTCTGGGCGCTCTCGAGGGCGACGCCAAGTGGATGGACGCTATCCGCGAGCTCATGAAGGCCGTCGACGAGTACATCCCGACGCCTGCTCGTAACAACGACCTCCCGTTCCTGATGGCCGTTGAGGACGTTATGACCATCTCCGGCCGTGGTACCGTTGCTACTGGCCGTGTCGAGCGCGGTGAGCTCAAGCTCAACGAGCCCGTCGAGATCGTCGGCATCAAGGATACCCAGAACACCGTCGTTACCGGTATCGAGATGTTCCGTAAGTCCATGGACTTCTGCGAGGCTGGCGACAACGTCGGTCTGCTGCTCCGCGGCATCAAGCGTGAGGACATCGAGCGCGGCCAGGTTCTCTGCAAGCCCGGTTCGGTTACCCCGCACACCAAGTTCACCGGCGAGATCTACGTTCTGACCAAGGAGGAGGGCGGCCGTCACACCCCGTTCTTCGATGGTTATCGTCCTCAGTTCTACTTCCGTACCACCGACGTTACCGGTACGGTCAAGCTCCCCGAGGGCACCGAAATGGCTATGCCTGGTGACCACATCACCATCGAGGGCGACCTCATCCACCCGATCGCCATGGAGGAGGGCCTGCGCTTCGCTATCCGCGAGGGTGGCCACACCGTCGGTTCGGGCATCGTCTCCACGATCATTGAGTAAATTAGCTCTTTGATATAGCTGACTTAGAGAACCCGGCACTTATATGGGTGCCGGGTTCTTTTCTGCAATGGATATTGAGCCGTTGCTGGTGTCGAGAGGATCGATAATGGTCCTGGATGCACCGTCGATTAGATCTCGATGGCTTCATTGATGTGTTCAAAATATGAATGGATCCACCGAGAACCAATTGACTCGAGGTTTTCATTGACAGCACTTACGTGGAGCTGATAAAGTAACAACTCGTGCCCGTACGGGGCGGAAATGAAAGGTTCAGGATACATGCGTACTCTAGTTACTCTTGCGTGCACTGAGTGCAAGCGCCGCAACTATACGACCACCAAGAACAAGTCGACCATGCCTGATCGTATGGAGATCAAGAAGTATTGCCCCTGGTGCCGTCACCACACGCTGCACAAAGAGACTCGCTAGTCTCTAGTCACATACGCCAGTAGTTCAATTGGTAGAGCATCGGTCTCCAAAACCGAGTGTTGAGGGTTCGAGTCCTTCCTGGCGTGCCAGTCATTATTCCGTAAGCTCCCATATGGGGGCTTACGGTTTACTCATGTATAAGCGCATTGCGCGGAGGTAACCCAAATGGCCAACAAGAAGAACAAGAAGAAGGCTCAGCAGCCGGCACCTGCCAACAAAGCTGCCGCCAACTCCAAGGTTGAGGCCAAGAAGGCCGTTGCCAAGAAGAACGAGAAGGCTGCGAAGTCCAAGAAGAACGAGAAGCCTGGTTTCTTCGCCCGCACCAAGAAGTATTTCGCTTCGGTCAAGTCCGAGATGAAGCGTGTCACGTGGCCCGATAAGAAGGAGCTCGTGAACTACTCGGTCGTCGTTTGCGCTTCTCTGGTCGTCGTCGGCGTCGTCATCGCTCTGCTCGATGCTGGCTTTGGCGAGGCTCTTGCTCTGTTCTCTGGATTGAGGGGCTAAACCATGTCTAAGCGTTGGTACGTCGTTCACACTTACTCTGGATACGAGAACCGCGTTAAGTCCGATCTCGAGCATCGCATCGAGACTATGGGCATGCAGGACCGTATCTTTGATATCGAGATTCCTATGGAGCGCGTCACCGAGATTAAAGAGGGTGGCAAGCGTGAGACCAAGGATTCCAAGATCTTCCCGGGTTATGTCCTGGTCCGCATGGAGATGGATGACGATGCTTGGACGTGTGTTCGTAACACGCCTGGCGTCACCGGTTTCCTAGGCGGCAACGGCAAGCCCGCTCCGCTTTCCCGCGACGAGTACAACAAGATGACTCGTCGTCCCGGTAAGGGCGATTCGCCCAAGCGCACCTCGGTTGATATTGAGGTCGGTACGTCCGTCCGCGTCACCGATGGCCCGCTTACCGACTTTGATGGCAAGGTCTCCGAGGTTAACACCGAGGCAGGCAAGCTTAAGGTCACCCTGATGATCTTTGGCCGCGAGACGCCGGTTGAGCTCGACTTTAACCAG
>CALINZ010000043.1 GCA_938045085.1 uncultured Collinsella sp.
GATGGGTTGAGAGGGGTGCGGGGTAGCGGTATCGTGAACCGAATAAAACTAAAACCCAGGCAAGGGAGCTAGATATGAGCAAGCAGACCATCGGTACGACGTGTGTTCAGGGCGGCTATCACCCGGGAGATGCCGAGCCGCGTCAGGTGCCCATCTACCAGTCCACCACGTGGAAGTACGACACGTCCGAGCACATGGGCAAGCTTTTTGACCTGGAGGAGTCGGGCTACTTCTATAGCCGTCTGCAGAACCCCACGTGCGATCTGGTTGCCGCCAAGATCTGCGAGATGGAGGGCGGCACTGCCGCGATGCTCACGAGCTCGGGCATGGCCGCGAATTTCCTTGCGATCTTTAACGTGGCCGGTGCCGGCGATCACGTAGTCGCGAGCTCTGCCATCTATGGCGGCACGTACAACTTGCTCGCCCACACCATGGGCCGTATGGGGCTGACCTGCACGTTCGTTGCCCCCGACTGCACCGATGAGGAGTTGGAGGCAGCCTTCCAACCCAACACTAAGCTCGTCTTTGGCGAGACCATCGCCAACCCCGCCCTTGCCGTGCTCGATATTGAGCGCTTTGCCAGGGCCGCACATGACCACGGTGTGCCGTTGATGGTCGACAACACCTTCCCGACGCCCGTGATGTGCCGTCCCTTTGAGTGGGGCGCCGACATCGTTACGCACTCCACCACCAAGTACATGGATGGACATGCTGCCTACCTGGGCGGCGTGATCGTCGACCACGGCCAGTTTGACTGGATGGCCCATGCGGACAAGTTCCCGGGTCTCACCACGCCTGACGAGAGCTACCATGGCGTGACCTATGCCGAGAAGTTCGGTCGCGAGGGCGCCTTCATTACCAAGGCCACCGCGCAGCTCATGCGCGATCTTGGCCCCATGCAGAACCCGCAGGCGGCGTTCTTCTTGAACAGCTCGCTCGAGAGCCTGCATGTGCGCATGCCGCGTCATTGCGAGAACGGCCTGGCCGTTGCCAAGTTCCTGCAGAGCCATCCCAAGGTGCGCTTCGTGAGCTATCCGGGCCTGGAGGGCGACAAGTACTATGACCTCGCTCAGAAGTACATGCCAAACGGTACCTGCGGCGTTGTGAGCTTTGGCTTTAATGGTGGTCGCGCGGCGGCCGAGACCTTTATGAAGAGCCTCAAGCTCGCCCAGATCGCCACGCATGTGGCCGACGCCCGCACCTGCTGCCTGCATCCCGCTAACGCTACGCACCGCCAGATGAACGATGAGGAGCTCATCGCCTGTGGCATCTCCGCCGACATGGTGCGCCTGTCGTGCGGCCTCGAGGACACGGCCGATCTGATTGCCGACCTTGAGCAGGCACTCGAGCAGTGCTAGGCTAGCTCTGTACAAGGTGCCGATGCTGGCAGAAAGCTTCGGTGGCCTTTCGTTCCGATTCCGTAGGCGGGACCCCAATTGCGACTGTTTACAGGCGATTGGGGCCCCGTTTTTGCGTTGCGCCACTCGAAAGGATGGATATGGAGAAAACTGCAGAGCAGCTGCGCCGCGAGCATATTGCCCTAGAGGGCGACACCCATGGCAAGAACAAATGGGCGATTCTATTTACCGTGCTCATCATGACGTTTATGGTGTGTTTGGATTCGACCGTCGTGACCGTGGCGCTGCCCGTGATGCAAAAGGAGCTGGACGTGGGCCTCGATCGCATTCAGCTGGTGAGCTCGGTGTACCTGCTTGCGACATGCGTGGCTATGTTGCCGTTTGGCCGTCTGGGCGACGTGCGCGGCAAGGTGAATGTGTTCCAGCTGGGCGTCATCGTCTTTTCGGTCGGTTCGCTGCTGTGCGGCCTTTCGTCCTCGCTCGAGGTTCTTATCCTGGCACGCATTGTTCAGGGTGTCGGTTGCGCGGCGGCCATGGCCAACAACATGGGTATCATCACCGAGTCGTTTCCGGCGCGCGAACGAGGCCGTGCCATGGGTATTCTCGCGACCTTCGTGGCCCTCGGCATGATGTGTGGCCCCGTGCTCGGTGGCACGCTGGTGGCAAGCTTTCCCTGGGAGAGCATCTTCCTCATCAACCTGCCCATTGGCGTCATCTCGTTTATCGTGGGGCTCTACACGTTGCCGCATGTTAAGCCGGAGGCCGGCGAGCGCCCCATGTCCCTGATCGAGGCCGCTCGTCGCTGCTTTGCAAATTCGGCCTTCACCATCAACCTTGCCTGCATGCTCATCGTGTTCGTTGGCATTGGCGCATCCGAGTTTATTCTGCCGTTCTATTTTCAGGACGCGCATGGGTTTGGGTCTGACGTTTCGGGCCTGCTGTTTTTGGCGCTGCCAATGGTGAATGCCTTTATCGGCCCGCTTTCGGGAACGGTTTCGGACCGTGTTGGCTGCGAGGGCCCCACGGCGGTCGGCCTGGGCGTGTACGTGTGCGGTCTCTTTGCGGTAAGCACGCTCGACGAGCGCTCTTCCATCCCTGTGATTGTGTGCTGTGCCGCGTTTATGTCGTGCGGTACGTCGATTTTCCAGAGCCCCAACAACTCGCTGTATATGGGCTCGGCTCCGCGCGAAGCGCTCGGCTTTGCGGGCAGCCTGGGTAGTTTGGCACGCTACGCCGGCATGGCGCTCGGCATTACGGCGGCGTCGCATATCCTGTATGGGCAGATGAGCGTGGCAATGGGCGAGGCCGTGACCAGTTTTGTTACAGGTCGTCCGGATGTGTTCTTGTTTGGCTTTCGCTCGGTGTTCTACGTGCTTATGGCTGTGGCCGCTGTGGGCTTTGCGCTTGCCATGGTGCGTTTGGTGAAGATGCGCGCCCGCCATTAGCGTGTTGGGAGGCTGCCTGCCACGATTCGCGCCGTCCCAAAAAGACTGGTTTGTGGTGCGATGCGGCTTGTGGGGCGGGCGGGGGTCGGTCCGTGGTAGACTATCGAACAACGTTTATTAATCGCGCGGTATCGTTGCCGCGAGAAGGGGTTGCGCCATGCAGGAGCTTGAGGATCGTATTCGCCATGACGGCATCGTAAAGGCCGGTAACGTCCTTAAGGTTGATGCCTTCCTCAACCACCAGTGCGACGTTGAACTGTTCGACCACATGGGCGCCGAGTGGGCCCGTCTGTTCGAGGGTGTCGAGATCAACAAGATCCTGACGATCGAGGCTTCGGGCATTGGCATGGCTTGCATCGCGGCCCAGCATTTTGGCGGCGTGCCGGTTGTCTTTGCCAAGAAGGCGCAGTCCATCAACCTTGACGGCGACCAGTACACCACCACGGTCTATTCCTTCACCAAGCAGAAGGAGTTCCCGGTGATCGTGGCCAAGAAGTATCTGAACGCCGGCGACCATGTGCTGCTTATTGACGATTTTCTGGCCAACGGCAAGGCGTTGCGCGGTCTGATCGATCTGTGCGAAGCAGCCGGTGCCACGGTCGAGGGCATTGGCATCGCCGTGGAGAAGGGCTTCCAGGGCGGCGGTGACGCGCTGCGCGCTGAAGGCTACGATGTGGATTCGCTGGCCATCGTCGAGTCCATGAATCCCGAGACCGGCGAAATCACATTTAGGCACTGAGCACATTGGCTGCTCCCGCCGGCGGGAGCAACAGAGAGAAGAAGAGAATCATGTCAGAGAAGAA
>CALINZ010000044.1 GCA_938045085.1 uncultured Collinsella sp.
ACAACGAACGATATCAGCATGGGGCACATATTCGTTGGGCTTGTGCGCGAGCGCGAGCGACCCGGGACCGTAGCTCATGCAATTGCGGTTACCTGCCTTGCCGGCAATGACAGCGGTGTCGGTGTAGCCGGTAAAGAAGCCGACGGTCGTGTCCGCCCCCGTCACGTCATCGGCGGCACGCTTGAGCGCGGCTAGAAGAGGAGAGCTTGGATCGCGCTCGATAGCGGGGCGGTCGCCTGTCACGGTGTAGCTTCCATGGCAGCCGGGGACCGCGGCTTCGGCAACGGCGATGGCCTGCTCTACCATGCGCGTCGCGGCGGCCGTATCGGTCGGCGGGGTCAGGCGCATGTCGACCCAGACTTTGGCGCGGTCGGGCACGACATAGGGGCGATATCCGCCCTCGATTTGGCCAAACGTGATGGTCGAAGGCCCCAGCTCATCGTGCGCGGGCAGCGCCACAAACGCGCGATGGAGCGAACACACGACCTCGGCCATGGCGGCGACGGCATCCGCGCCCTTCCACGGCTGGCTCGCATGCGCCGTTACGCCAGCCATTTCAATCTCGAACCACGTGCGCCCCTTGTGCGCCGCCTGGATCTGTCCGTCGGTGGGTTCGGTGTCCAGCACCCATTCGCGCGAGCCGACCCAGCCGGCATCGATCGCGGCCTCTGAGCCGCGCATAAAGTCCTCCTCGTCGACCGAGCAAATGAGTGAGAAGCCACGGCGGGGCAGCTCGCCTTCTGCCGCCACGCGCTCGAGCGTATGGACCAGTGCGGCAATGGCGCAGGCCAGGCCACCCTTCATATCGCAGGCACCGCGGCCATAGAGTTTATCGTTGCGCACGATCGCTCCGAGCGGCGGAATGTCCGCGTCCCAGCCATCGCCCAGCGTAACGGTATCCATATGGCAGATATAGACGAGCCGTGGCTCGTCGCTCAGTCCCGGCACGGTGACCATAAGGTTGCGGCGCCCGGGCAGCACCTCGAGTTCCTCAACCTGCACGGCATGGAGCACCGGATGGCTCAGCTGTGCCACCCGTTCCTCAACCAACGCTTTGATATAGCGCTCAATCTCGTCCTCATACGCACCCGGGTCTGAGCTGTCGATCCGCACGAGTCCTTGCGTAAGCCGCCAAGCAAAATCTGTATCAACCATAGGCACCTCACAGATAGTTAGGTCAACATACAGATTGTATGTCAAGAAGCGGCTCGGTGTATTTAATGGAGTGCTCACAAAAACGGGGGCGCCTCTCGTGCGAAAGGCGTCCCCGCGGGCATTCAATGTCAGTGACGGGCAGGCCACATGGGGAACTGCCCGTCAGATCAGCCGGCGCTATTTGATTACGCGCACGCGATACATCGACGGAATCTGCTTGAGCGCCTCGATGGTGCTGCTGTCCAGGTGCTCGTCGGTGTCGAACATGGTGTAGGCGTTTTCGCCGGCGGACTCGTTGGTCATGCGCTGCACGTTGGCGTTGTCCTTGGCAAGGATTGCCGTTATCTGGCCGATCATGTTGGGCACGTTGGCGTGCAGGCAGGCGATACGGCTTGCGGCGCGTGCCTTACCCATGCTGCAGGCGGGGTAGTTGACGCTGTGCGCGATGTTGCCGTTCTCCAGGTAATCCTTAAGCTCGCTGATGGCCATGTCGGCGCAGTTGGCCTCGGCCTCGCCAGTGCCGGCGCCCGAGTGCGTGGTGATAAACGTGTTGGGCATCTTGACGGTCTTGGGCGTGGCAAAATCGCAGCTAAACCAGCTGAGTTTGCCCGCGCGCAGGGCGGCGTCAACGGCGTCCTCGTCAATGATGGTCTCGCGTGCGTAGTTGATGAGCACGGCGTCGGGTGCCAGCAGGTTGATCTGCTCGGTGCTGATCATGCCGATGGTGTCTGCCTTGCTGGGCACATGCACGGTGAGGTAGTCGCAGCCGCGGCACAGATCCTCGAGCGTGCCCACGCGCTGCACCTCGCGGCTCAGCACCCACGCGTGTTCGACGGAAATGAACGGATCGTAGCCGTAGACGTCCATACCCAGATCGACGCAGGCGTTGGCGACCTTGGAGCCCACGTTGCCCAGGCCGATGACGCCGATGCGCTTGCCCTTGAGCTCGCGGCCCACAAAGGCCTTCTTGGCCTTCTCAGCATCGACCTGGATCTCGGGGTCGTCGGCGTTGTCGCGCACCCAGTTCATCGACTGCACGACGCCGCGGCTCGAAAGCACCAGCATGCCCAGGACGAGCTCCTTGACGGCGTTGCTGTTGGCGCCGGGGGAGTTAAAGACGACGACGCCCTTCTTGGCGTACTCCTCGACGGGGATGTTGTTGACGCCGGCGCCGCAGCGGGCGATGGCGCGGATGCCCTCGGGCAGCTCGTAGCCGTGCAGGTCGGTCGAGCGCATCAGGATCGCGTCGGCCTCCTCGGCGGTGCCCACAAACTCGTAGCCCTCGCCAAACTCGACTTTGCCGTCCTTGGTGATGTCGTCGATGGTCTTAATCTTACGCATAGAAAAACTCCTTAGCAGGTTTTGATCTAAACAGGGTGGTTTGAGATGGCTGGTCGGCCCGCGTGCTGCGGGCTAGTTAGATCGCGGGCTCAAACTATGCTGCGCTTCGAAGTCCTTCATGTACGAGGCCAGTGCCTGCACGTCTTCCATGGTTACGGCGTTGTAGACGCTGGCGCGCATACCGCCCACCAGGCGATGG
Source organism: uncultured Collinsella sp. (assembly GCA_938045085.1). Classification (GTDB taxonomy): domain Bacteria; phylum Actinomycetota; class Coriobacteriia; order Coriobacteriales; family Coriobacteriaceae; genus Collinsella. Next base: position 2,696 of record CALINZ010000044.1, read on the forward strand.
CCCTTGACGTTTTGAATCTGGTGCTCGGCCGCGCCTGCGACAAAGGCCGCATCGAGCTCGGCGTCGCCGGTACGGAACGTGACGTTGGCGATGGAGCGACTGTCTGTCTGCGTGGTGCCGTGGAACAGCTCGCTGTGCTCGAGCAGGTCATAGAGCAGGTTGGCCTTGGCCCAGTTGCGCTCGGCCATGGCGGCAAGTCCGCCGGTCTGCTCAACCCAACGGAACACCTTGTCGCACACGTAGATGCCAAAGGTGTTGGGCGTGTTGAGCATGGAGCCCTTGGCGGCCTGGGTCTTGAGGTCCATGTACTGCGGCGTCTGCGCAAAGGCGGGGCCATCTGCGATGAGGTCGTTGCGCACGATGACCACGGTCACACCCGCGGCGCCGGCGTTTTTCTGAGCGCCGGCGTAGATGAGGCCGTAGCGCTCAACGTCGAGCGGCTGCGACAGAAAGCAGCTCGAGACATCGGCGACTAGCGGTACGTTGCCGCAGTTGGGCAGCTCGTGGTACATGGTGCCAAAGATAGTGTTGTTCTGGCAGATGTAGACGTAGTCGAACCCGTCGCCCGCGGCCTCGTCGGCAATGCGCGCGTTGATGTTGGCCATGTTGGGAATGCGGTCGAAGTTGGTGTCCTCGGAGCTCGCGAGCTGCACGGCCTCGCCGTACCTGGCGGCTTCTTTGTATGCCTTGTTGGCAAAGTTGCCGGTCACGATGTAGCCGGCGCGGCCGCGGCGCATGAGGTTCATGGGGATGCCCGCAAACTGCAGCGTGGCGCCGCCCTGCAAAAACAGGACGCGGTAGTTGTCCGGGATGCTCAGTAGACGGCGCAGGGTTGCTTCGGCGTCGTCGATAATCTGCTGGTACATGCTAGATCGATGGCTCATCTCGAGCACGGACATGCCGCAACCGCGGTAGTCCATCATCTCGTCGGCGATCTCGGCGAGCACGCTGGTAGGCAGTGCGGCCGGGCCAGCTGAGAAGTTGTGCACACGTGCCATCTTCTAGTCTCCCTCGTAGTCGTTTGAACGTTCGGGATACTTTAGCACAGTGGAGCGCCAGGCGCGACCGTATCACGGTAAAACTCGACTGCGCCGCTATGATTTACAGGATGGTTACATGGGGGAGCGCGGTCGCTAGGTCTATACCACCGGGATATACCGTGAAAGGTGCTCTTTGAGCGCGGGGTCGCACACATAGAGATACGTTCCTAGCATGCCGCGCGTCATGAGGACGTAGTAGGCGTTGACGATAATCTTTTGCAGATCATCGTCGCTTGCCTTTTTCTTGGCAACGGCATCTTTGAAGTTCGCTCTGTTAACGTAGACTGCATCTTTGTTCGAATCGTAGTAAATGTCGGGACCCAGAATTACGAATCCGTAGTTGAGATCGTAGCCTTGTACCGTATGAATGCATCCGACTTCGTTGACGGCGTTGGCGGAGTTAACCCAATCCTTCTGGGTCGAGTTCCAGCGTTTGGGAATGCCCTCGATGACGATATCGAACGCATCTTTATTGCTCTTGCTTTCCCATTTCCAAGCAAAACCGGCTGTCATACGGGACAGCCCAACTTCTTTTTCTTTGGCCTGCTGTAGGGAGCAGAAATCTTCAAACCGGTCGACTATGCCAAACTGGTACCTGGGGATATCACTGTCAGGATCGCCGGCTTGCGAGTCGTAAGGCTGAGAGGCAAAGAGCTCATCAAACTTCATGCCGGCATGCATGTACGCTTTGTTATCAAGCAGGTCGTAGACGAAATCGAGGTACTCATCGCCGCCACGCACACGCATTTGGGTACTCAAGTTGAA
>CALINZ010000045.1 GCA_938045085.1 uncultured Collinsella sp.
GAACGGCATCCAAACATCGCGCTCGACCTGCAACATCGCATGAGTGCGCACGATGCCGCCGGCAACCCGCACGCGGCTGAGCTCACGAATCTCAATCGGGACGCGGTCCATAAGCGAAAGGCCCAAAACATCGTACAGACGAGTCCTGGTCGCAATCTTCCATGTCTCAAAATCTGCAGGAGTCTTGCCCGTAAAAGCAGCCGAACGCCCCTCGCGCTTCAGCCGGGCACGCAGCGCAGGTTCGTCTTCGCAGTACGTCTCGATGTGCACGGTGCGGCCGTTGGCAGACAGTTCAGCCGTCTCAACCGCATCACCGTCGCCGCCCTCGGGATCCCAGCCATCCCCACCGGCAAGCACCTGCTCGCGAGCGTACCCGGCGGCAGCCATCACATCGAGTTCATTCGCCCACGGCACCCAGCCGGTAGTATCACCCGCCGGCCCATGCAGAATCGCGCCAGCATACTGCACGCAGTTGTGTGCCGCCGGCTTATTCCAATCCCACCAGCCTTCGCGCTTGACATGTCGCCCCAGCCAGCAATCGATCAGCACAGTTTGCGCCCATTCGCGCCAAGGACGACCCAGGTAGACCGAATCCGGCGCCACGCCATCCGGAGCTGTAAACGAACAGCCGTGGAACACAAAGCCGTGCGGCTCGCCTTCGGGCGTCGACGCCGCCGTCACGTAGCCGTTCACGTCCATATCGCGGTTGAGCGAGCGAATCTCGCACCCCTCAAAGTAGGCACGCGCGCCGCCAAAGATAAAGTCGACATCGCCCTCGATCCGGCAACGTCGAAAATACTGGCGCCCCACCCGGCGCGGCGCATACTGTTTGGGTCCTATAAACCCGCCCGGTTTGGCCTCATACGGCGGCAGCGGACCCAAAAACAGCGTGTCTTGGTGTCCCTTAATGCAGCAGGCATCGACAACCAGACGGTCGCCATCAGCATACAGGGCAATCGCCTGACCGACCTCGCGCCCATCGCCCGCATCGTTTTCGATCGTGAGGTTCTCGAGCCGTACGTCGTCGGCATCGACCAAAACGGTATAGGTCCTAAACGTGCCGAGCGTGCCGTCGACGCCCGAGCCGTCCTCCGAAGGCATCTTGGCACCCAGGCTGCCCACGATACGCACGCTGTCGGCCGTCTCTCCCTCAATCGTCACATGCGAGCGACGAATCTCGACCCGTTCGCGGTACTCACCCGGCTCGATATGGATTGTCACCGGCCGTCCGTCATTCGGACAGGATTCGTCAATTGCCTCCAAGGCCTTAGAGATACTGTGATATGTCCCCGCACGCTCGAGCGAAACCTCAAAAAATCGTTTCTCACTCATCATCAGTCACCGCGTCCTTTCGTCGTAGACCGTCTACGTTGCAGTTTCGGCATATAAAAAGTTCGCGCAATGGGTCGGGAAGGCCCTGCCCATCGCGCGCCGCGACATACCGAATGTAATTGTTTAGGAGCAAACGCCTACGCACGGATAACCTTGTCGACGTTCTGGAGCTGCAGTTCCTCGCCGTCCTGGCCCTCGATCACCACATTTTGCAGGTCGAGTACCTTGACGTTTTGCGCGATGATGCCCTGACGCACCATGGGCTCAACGCCACAGGCCATGGCCGGAACAAAGGGCTCGGCATCCGGCGCGAAGGTCACGTGGACATCCTGGAACGTCAGACGCGTTACTTTGCTCTCGGGCAGACCCGTGATATAGGCCGCGGCAGCATGGCAGTTGGTGGCCTCGATATCGCAAAACGTCGTGGCACCAAAGCCGGGCGTGCGGTCGTCGACAGGCAGCGCCTCGCGAGACTGCACGTAATCGGTCTTGCCGTCCTTGTCACAGAAGTAGAAGGAGTTGACCACGAAGGGCGTGAGCACCTCGTCCATGCGAATGTGCTCAAAGGTAATGCCCTCGTTGACGGCATCCTTGCCGCGCCCGCGGCGGGTCTTGACGCGCAGGCCGCGGTCGGTGCGCTCAAAGAGGCACTTGCTCACGGTAAGGTCCTTGATGCCGCCGGCGGCCTCTGAACCCAGGACCACGGCGCCGTGACCATCGTGCATGTAGCAGTGAGAGATCAGCACGTCGTGCGTAGCGGGACGAAGCTCGGGCTCAATGCCCAGCTTGCCGCTCTTGATGGCGATGCAGTCATCGCCCACCGAGAACTGACAGCCAAGGATGCGGACAAAGCCGCAGCTCTCGGGATCGAAACCGTCGGTGTTGTGGGAGTTCTTGGGACCCTCGATCGACAGGCAAAGCGCGTCGACATGCTCGCACAGGACGGGATGGATATTCCACGCCGGGCTGTTGCGCACGGTAAAGCCGGCAAGGCTCACGTTTTGGCACTCGGACAGGAAGATCATGCGCGGACGGGCGACCTCGCGGCCCTCCTCGGGACGGAAGATGTTCTTAAAGTCCTTGTTCCACCAGTTGTCCTCGGCAAAATCGGTCTGACCGTCAATCGCGCCGCGACCATAGATGTACACGTCGTGCACGCCCAGACCCGTAAAGGTAGAACAGTAGGTCGAGAAGCTCTCCCCTTCCCAGCGGCCCAGGGGCAGCATATCGGTACCGGCATAACCGGCGCCCTCGTTGCCCGTGACCGTGCCCGGAATGTAGGCAAGCGCGGCACGATCGTGGCGGGCCAGCAGCACTGCCCCGTCGGCGAGCTCGATGTTGATATTGCTCTTAAGGAAGAGGGACTTGATACGATAGCTACCGGCGGGAATCAGCACGCGCCCGTCCTTGGGACAGGCCATGATGGCAGCCTGGATGTTGGTGGTGTCATCATGCTCGGCATCGCCCTTGGCGCCACAGTCGCGAACGTTGATGGTAAAGGGCTCAGCCGGCGTGGTGACACCTACGCTCAGCTCACGCTCGCCACAAACAAAACGAACCAGGTTGCGCTTGCCGGGGGTCAGGCCGTCGACATAGGTCTCGACCGTATTCGTGGTACCGGCGGGCTCGTCGTTGACAAAGATCTCCCACGTATCGGCGCAGGTAAAGTAACCGCCGTCGTCAAGCTCGATCACGGCCGCGCGGGCGTTGCGCCAGATAACGTTCGTCTCCATGGGTTTCTCCCTCAAAAAGATGCTCTAAAGGCAAATTGTACGCTGTTGAAAAAGGGCCGTGCCTGCCGGCGGAATTCCGGTGGCACGGCCCTGTGATTTGGACGATATGTCGGCCTTACTCGGCGGGAGTTACGCTACCGTCCTGGAAGCCAACGTTGTTGTGGGCAAAGCAGTCCTCGTACTTAAAGCCGGAGAGCTCCTCGCAAAGCGCCTTGACCTCGGGCTTGACGTCGGCCATCTTGCCACCCTCCTTGACTCGGTGAATCTCGTCGCAAAGGACGTCGCACTGCTCCTTGTCGATCTTGATGCCGCGGGCAAGGACGGCTGCAAGCAGGAAGAAGCCGGCGCAGCCGATGATCATGTAGCCGCAGATATACAGAGGCACGGTAGCGGGCTGGGTCACGGCGTCGCTATTGCCGGCGGTCTGAATGAAGCCGGAGGCAGCAAGGACGATAGCCCATACGTTGACGGCGATAGCCTGGGCGATCTGCTGGCAGAGCTGCTGCGCGGAGCTGTAGATACCCTCGCGACGACGCAGGGTGATGAGCTCATCGACATCGGGGATGTAGTTGAGCAGAACATCGGGCAGGTACTGGAAGCCGACGTAGAAGAACTTCCAGATGGCGAAGATGATGGGGTAGGCGATCATGGCGATGGCGACCGTGGAGGTGCCGTTGATCTGACCAAAGGCGAAGTAGTTGAAGGCGATGATGCACGCAGCGCAACCGACATTTGCCAGGTACCAAGACTTGTGGAAGCCCTTCTTGGCCATGAGGGCGACCCAGATGGCGGTGCAGACGATAGCGACGACCTTGCCAGGCATCTCCATCACGGACTCGTAGGACTTAGGAATCTGCAGGCAGTAGACGATGAAGAAGGACAGGCACGCAGACCAGCAGGCAGCAGCGAGCTTCGTGGAGACCTGTGCATACAGGACCTTGCGGAAGGACTTGTTGCGGAAGGTGGAGATAACGTCGATAAAGAACTTCTTGATGCCCTCGCCGACGCTCTCGATCTTCTCCTGAGCGACCTCCTCGGGGGTGTGCTCCCACGTGGACAGGTACACGCAGAGCAGCGAGATTGCCATGACCGAAGCGTTGACCGTAGCAATGATGAAGTAGCTGAACGGGTTGGTCTCGCCGAAGGTGCCAAAGCCAAAGCCGACGAGTGCAGCCATCAGGAAGCCGGCGGCGTTACCAAAGAGATGCTTGTAGCCGGTGAGGTACGTACGCTCCTTAAAGTCGTCGGTCATCTCGATGGTAAGCGGCGACAGGTTGGCGGTGCAGAACGTATACGCGACGTTGTAGATCAGGTACAGCACAAAGTAGTACGGGAAGCCAAACGGCGTAGCCACGAAGATGAGCGGCTCGGCGATCATCATCGGGATGGCCAGCAAGATCCAGAAACGACGACGACCAAAGATGCGGCCAATCTTGGTGGCATAGAAGTTATCGGCCACAAAGCCCATCAGCGGGCAAAGAATAGCGTTGACATAGATGGCAAACGAGCTGATCAGTGCAGCCTCGCCTGCGGACAGGCCACACTCCGTGGACAGGAACAGCACCATGTAGCTGTGCGTAAAGGTCAGGGCACCGGAATTGAGCATACCGCCCATACCAAAGCCCAAGCGCGTCCAGAATGTGATCTTACGCTTTTTTCCGATCTTATTAGTCATCGAGCTCCCTCTCTTTTCTCGATTGTCTTGCAGCAAGACATTGGAGTCCACACTGACATCTGTCTGCCCAGCGTTCAGGGTGAACGTTTAGTTAGATTATGCGCGATTGCTTATGACAGGTGAACGTTCACTTGAATAATATCCTTGAACGGTCGATTTTTACCGCTGAACGGACACAATTGAGATCCTCACACCTATTTTCTGCTGGTAAGGGTGCCATGCTGGACAGCCATGAGATAGGTGAACGTTTATCAGATTTTCCAACATATTCACTTAACCACGAAACGAAAAAGCCCCGCCGGGAACACTCCCGATGGGGCCGGTGACATCTCGCTATGCTTGGGCGCACTTGCCGCTACAAGCAGACGCCGTCCTTCCAGATACTGATCTCGTGACAGCCACGGCGCTCAGCACTCGTGAGCTTACCGCTCGCCGTCTCCAGCACCAGCTGGTACAGATCGTGGGCAGCCTCGTCGAGCGTACGCTCACCCGTGGCAATCACGCCAGCGTTAAAGTCCATCCAGTTGGCCTTGTGGTCGCACAAACGCTGATTGGTGAACACCTTGAGGGTAGGCGCCGGCGCGCCAAACGGTGTGCCGCGGCCGGTCGAGAACAGAATCACGTGGCAGCCGGCAGCCGTCAACGCCGTGGTGGATACCATGTCGTTGCCCGGACCGCACAGCATGTTCAGGCCGTGTTTATTTGCCTGGCCGGCATACGGCAGCACGTCGACGATGGGGGCAGATCCGCCCTTTTGCACGCAGCCGCAGCTCTTGTCCTCGAGCGTGGTAATACCGCCGTCCTTGTTGCCGGGACTCGGGTTCTCATAAACGACCTCGCCGTGGCTAATAAAGTAGTCCTTAAATCCATTGAGCATGTCGGAGGCAGCGTTAAAGACCTGCTCATTCTCGCAACGGTCGAGCAGGATGCTCTCCGCGCCAAACATCTCGGGCACCTCGGTAAGCACCGACGTGCCGCCACGGGCGACGACCATATCGCTCACGCGACCGATCGTGGGGTTGGCGGTAATGCCCGAAAGACCGTCGGAGCCGCCACACTTAAGACCAATGACCAGCTCGGAGGCCGGAATGGGCTCGCGCTTGGACTGCTTTGCCAGGTCTGCCAGCTCGGCCAGAATCTTGTGACCCTCGATTTGCTCGTCGGCTACATCCTGGCAGGTGAGAAAGCGAACGCGCTCGTGATCGAAGTCACCGAGCTCGTCGAGCACCTGCTGGTGTGTGCAGTTCTCGCAACCGAGCGACAGGAACAGCACGCCGGCCGCATTAGGATGACGCGAGAGCGCCACCAGCAGACGACGCGTCTGGGCATGGTCGGCGCCGGTCTGCGAGCAGCCAAAGGGATGCGGGAAGTAGTAAACACCCTCCAGCGAGCCATCGACCAGATCCTGGGCCTGCTCACACATGGCACGGGCGACTTCGTTGACACAGCCGACCGTGGGGATGATCCACAGCTCATTACGCGTCGCGGCACGACCGTCGGCGCGGCGGAAGCCCATAAAGGTCTCAGGCTCAACGGGATCCACGACCGGATGCGTGGGGTTGTAGGCGTACTCGACCTCGCCCGAAAGGTTGGTCTTCACATTGTGCGTGTGGAGCCACTGACCGGGCTGGACATCGCCCGTCACATGGCCGATAGGAAGGCCGTACTTGATGACGTCCTCCCCTGCGGCAATCGCGCGCACCGCCATCTTATGGCCCTGCGGAATATCCTCCACGGCCACGACCTCGCCCACCCCGGGAACCGCGACGGCAGTGCCCTTGGCAAGCGGCGACAGCGCAACGATCACGTTATCGGCCGGATTGATCTGGATAGTATTCATTACAAATGGTCCTAACCCTACAGGTTGAGCAGAAGTCGAGACGCGGGCACGCCGTCCCGCGCCCGCGTCTGCGCCGGAAATTTACGCCTGAGCGTTGGCGAAGGCCTGCTTGGCGCCCTCGGCACGCACGACAGCGAGCGCGCTGACGACAAACTCCTCAAGACCTGCGATCTGCGTAAGGTCCTCGCCCCACATCTGCTCGTTGGTGAGCACGTCGTGCACCAGCTGGGCATCGTCGGCGCCGGCATGGGCGGCGTAGAAGTCGAGCACGAAGGCGTCGTCCTGAGCGGTGTACTCGGTGCCGTCGGAGCGACGCAGGTGCAGGCCGTCGCCCTCGCGGGACACGAGCTCCTGCGTGTAGAAGGAGATGAGCGTAGCGAGGCTCGTCGCCAGGCACTTGGGCAGGTTGCCGGTCTCGGCAACGTAGTCCTTGAGTGTGGGCAGGTCGCGAGCGCGCCACTTAGCCGTGGAGTTGAGGCAGATGGAGAGCAGCGCATGATCAATAAACGGGTTGTCGAAGCGGTTTTCGACGGCGGCGGCAAAGGCCTTGCAGGTCTCGGTGACGGTCTTGTTGGCGGCCAGGTTGGGGGTGCCCGGGATTCCGCCGGGCAGTACGACCAGATCGACATCCGAGTAATCCACGTCCTCGGCCAGCGCATCGGCGGTGAGGTGGATCTTATGGCTGCTCACCAGCTCTTTGCGGCCCATGGCGGACGCAACGGTCACTTCGACTTTCGCGCGGCGGAGCAGGTCGATGACAAGGAGTGCCTCGCACTCTTCGGTGCCGTCGGCAAAAAATACAACTGCTTTGCTCATAATCACTACCTCCTAAGCCTCGGTCTTGTCGGCGGGGACGGTGCCCTCTTCCAGCAGGCGGCGCAGCACGCTGTCGTCCCGGCTCAGGACGCGGCTCACCCGGCTGATGATGGCACTGGATGCGCCAATGTTGCCCATGATGCTGGTGTAGCTCTGCTTGTTCATCAGCTTTTCAGCGATGTTATAGCGCTGTTCCATGGCGCTGAGCTCGGCGTAACTGCACACATCCTGTAAAAAACGGTAGCACTCCTCCGGCGTCTTCAGCTCCAGAAGAGCGGAATACAGGCCGGATTTTCCGGTGGGATGATCTTTTGCCATAAAGCTTTCCTCCCCTGATGGCATCTTGCGTCAGGCCCGCAGAAAGGGCACTTCAATACACTACTTTATTGTAGTGCAAGCGCGGCAAAAAAGCAATGGCTATTTTGCAGTTTTTACAGCATCCGCTCAAAAATGAGCTGGCCGGGCAGCCGCGTGGTCTCGTCCTCCTCGGCGGAGCCCAGCAGGCGGTAGCCTTTGGCCTTGAAGAACTGCTGCACGGGCAGGGCCTTGGCGTGGACGGTGCACCACACCCGACCACGGCCCTCGCCCCGGGCCAGGCGTTCACAGCTGGCCACGATGTCCCGGCCCAGTGCTTTGCCCCGGAACTCCGGCTTGAGGTAGAGGTGGAGCAGGTGGAGAGAGGTATTTTCCATCTTCCAGGCAAAGTAGCCGATGACCTTGCCGCCCAGCAGCACGAGGAAGTAGTTGACATCGTTGTCAATGTCCTCCTCAATGGCGTCGGCGCTCTGCAGGGTGTCCACCAGCGTGTCCAGCTGCTTGGCGGGGTAATAGCGCTTGTACACC
>CALINZ010000046.1 GCA_938045085.1 uncultured Collinsella sp.
CCGTGACCTCGCCTATGGCGCCATCCGCGAGGCGCATGACAAGGGTCAGCAGGCCTACGTGATTTGCCCGCTCGTGGAGCCGAGTGACTCGGCCGATGAGCTGGAAGACGTGCCCGGTATTGCCCGCGACGATGAGGGCCGCGTAACCGTCCCCGTGCCGCTGCACGATACGGCGACCGAGCTCGATCTCCTGCGTTTGGCGTTGCCGGGTCTTGCCATCGAGCGCCTTCACGGCCGTATGCCAGCGGGGGAGAAGGACCAGGTTATCGATGCCTTTAAGCGTGGCGAGATTGACGTGCTCGTCTCGACTACGGTGGTCGAGGTGGGCGTCGACGTGCCCAACGCCACCGTCATGGTCATCGAGAACGGCGAGCGCTTTGGTTTGGCTGCCCTGCACCAGCTGCGCGGTCGCGTGGGCCGTGGCAGCGTGTCGGGCACGTGCCTGGTCATGACGCACTCCAAGGGCAACGGCGGCGCATCGGCGGCACAAGACCGTCTCCAGTCGCTCGAAAAGACCTCGGACGGCTTTACGCTCGCCCAGATGGACCTGCGCCTGCGCCATGAAGGCGAGATCCTGGGTTATCGCCAGCATGGTGGTGTGACCCTGCGCTTTGTCGACCTGGATGCCGACGAGGAGCTGATCGAGTGGGCCCATTTGGACGCGGTCGAGCTCTTGCGGTATGCTTGCAACCTTGACTCTGTGGCGACGCGTCCCTTGCGCGACGCGGTCGCCATGCGTTATCGACATATCTTTAAGGAGGTCAGCGGAGGATGAGAATCATCGGCGGCGAATGGCGCGGTCGTAAGATCGAGGAGCCCCGTGGTCGCGATGTCACCCGCCCCACGACTGATCGCGTGCGCGAGGCGTGCGCATCTATGGTCATGTCGGCATTCGATTTCGATTTGGACGAGGTTCGTGTGTTGGACGCCTTTGGCGGCTCCGGTGCCTTAGGGTTAGAGATGCTCTCTCGTGGGGCCCGCTCGCTCACGACGTTTGAGATCGATCGCAACGCCGCGCGGCTCATTACCAAGAATATCGAGTCGCTCTGCCGTGACCGTGCGCGTTGGCGCGTGGTCACGGGCGACATGCTGACGAGTGCCTCACGCGGTCGTGTACCGGGCGGCCCCTTTGATCTGGTCCTGCTCGACCCGCCCTATGCTTTTGGTGCCGAGCCGGTCGAGGAACTGCTGCAGAATCTGGCCCAGCAGGGTCTGCTTGCGTCTGGCGCTTACGCCCTGTTTGAGCATGCCGCCGCCGATGCGGGCGCGCATCCGGTAGGCTTTGAGACTGTACGTGAGAAGCGCTACGGCATTACCTCGGTCGACCTGCTCCGTTGGGTCGGCGATAGCAAGGACGGCGGCACTGATGCTAACGAAAATGACGAGGCAGTATCCCCGGAGGACGCCCATGAGTGACACTATTAATCGCGTGATCGTCCCGGGCACCTTCGATCCCATCACGTTTGGCCATATCGATGTGATCCGCCGCGCCCGCCGCATCTTTCCCAGCGTGATCGTCGCTGTTGCCGAGTCGCAGGGTAAAAACGGTGTGGGCACCACGTTTATGCTCGATGAGCGCGTGGCGCTGGCCCGCGAGGCGCTCGGTGATATCGACGGCGTCGAGGTCCTTCCCTTTACCGGCCTCTTGGTCGACTTCGCTCGTGAGCAGGGGGCGGGGGCCGTGGTCAAGGGTCTGCGCGCCATGACCGACTTTGAGTATGAGCTGCAGCAGGCCGACCTTAACTATCGCCTGGATAGCGAGCTGGAGTCCATCTTTGTCATGAGTGCGCCGCAGTACGGCTATATCTCGAGCTCGGTCGTTCGCCAGATCGCCTCGCTCGGCAGTGACGTATCGACGTTTGTCCCGTCCAACGTGGTCGAAGCGCTCAAACATCGCTTTTCGTGACGTTTCTTATTGCCTGGTGGCATGTGGTAAACTAGCACGATGATATGTTACCTATGAAAGGAGACCGGATGCCGGGCGAGAATTTTCCTGGCGATAGGATCGTCAGCTTGGTCGATGAGCTCGAAGGGCTGATCGAGGAAGCCAAGCCGCCTTTCGGCAAGAACGCTCAGTTCAAGGTCATCGACGCCGACGTGTTCTTCAACATCCTCGACGAGATCCGCATGAGCTATCCCGAGGAGTGGCAGAAGTCCCGCCGTATCCTTAAGGAGCGCGAGGAGCTTATGGCTTCCGCCGCCGCTCAGGCCGATTCCATCATCGCTGACGCTCAGCAGCAGGCCCTCACCATTGCCGGTGAGCAGGAGATCGTCCGCCTTGCGCAGCAGCAGGCCGACGACATCCGCGATCGTGCCCAGCAGTACGAGCGCGAGACGCGTTATGCCGCCGAGGACTACGCAGAGCAGGTCTTTACGCACCTGGAGGAGAACCTTAAGAGCCTGACCGGCACCGTTACCCGTTGCCGTCAGCAGCTCAACGAGGGTGCCGCCCAACAGAATGGTCAGTGGTAATGGCTGAGTTCCCGAGCGTTACCGTCGATCTTTCCGAGCAGCTCGAGTTTCCTGGAGATTCGTATCCGCTGACCGGTAAGGTCGATGTTGCCACGTACACGGTGGGCGAGAAGGAGTACCAGCTACAGGACGGTATTGACTACGACGTTGTCTTTACCAATGCCGGTACCGGTGTCTTGCTCACGGGTATGGTTCGCGCGCATGCCACCGGCGAGTGCGACCGTTGCCTGGAGCCCGCCTCGTTTGATATCGCTGGCGAGATTGAGGAGTTCTCCCTCTTTGAGGAGCCCGAGGATCCCGAGGCCTACGAGGACGGCTACGAGCTCCTGGGTGAGGACCGCATCGTCGATCTGGGTGAGCCCATCAACGACGCCGTCGTCATGGACACGCCGTTCGTGGTGCTCTGCAAGCCCGATTGCCGCGGTCTGTGCCCCACTTGCGGTTGCAATCTCAACGTCGAGCAATGTGATTGTGCTGCCCAAGCCGAGGCCGAATGGGCCGAGGCCACGGAAAATCCATTTGCAGCATTGAAGAATCTCAAGCTTGACGAGTAAAACTGTGGTAGTATCGCTACTTGCGCGTAATCGCCACACTGGATAGTTCATAAGGAAGGTCACTATGCCCGTACCTAAACAAAAGCAGGGTCGTATCCGCACTCACACCCGTCGTTCCGCCAACATGAAGATCTCGGCTGCGGCTCAGTCCACGTGCCCCCGTTGCGGCGCTGTTAAGCTTCCGCACCACGTGTGCCCCAGCTGCGGTTTCTACAAGGACCGCGAGGTTATCGTTACCGAGTAACGGTATACTCTGGATGCGATGCCGTTCCAAATGGAACCACAATGGCCGGCTCAATGAGTCGGCCATTTTTGTATAAGGAGCATGTTTATGAGTAACGTTCGCGTTTGTGTAGACGTTGTGGGCGGAGACGAGAAACCTCAGGTTGTTCTCGATGGTATTGAGGCTGCACTTGCCGCCGATCCCGATATCGAGGTCTTGGCAGCTGGCCCCGCCGAAATCGTCAATCCCTTTGCAGCTTCCCATGCACGTGTTGAGGCCCTTGAGGCACCTGACGTTATCGCCATGGATGACGATCCCATTCGCGCCGTGATGACCAAACGCAAGTCTTCGATCGTGCTGTCGTGCCGCGCCATTAAGAAGGGCAACGCGGATGCGTTCTTCTCCGCCGGCTCCACCGGCGCCATGACCGCCGCTGCCACCGCCTACGTGACGCCGTTTAGGTATCAGGCCGAAGGCAAAAAGCAGCCGGTGCGCCCCTGTCTGACCAATGCGCTGCCCAATCGCGCCGGCGGTCTGACGGTGCTGTGCGATATGGGCGCCAACCCCGATGTCGAGGTTGACGATATGGTACGTTTTGCCCAGATGGGTAGCGCCTATGCCCGCGTCGTCCTGGGCATCGAGCATCCCCGCGTGGGCCTGCTTGCTAACGGCACCGAGGACGAGAAGGGCTCCAACTTTACCAAGGCCTGCTTCCCGGCCATGAAAGCCGCCGTTCCCGGCTTTGTTGGTAACTGCGAGGGAACGGACATCACCTCAGGTAACTTCGATGTCGTCGTTGCCGATGGCATGTCGGGCAATATTGCGCTCAAGGCCACCGAGGGCGCTGCCAAGTTTTTGCTGCAGGAGCTCAAGGGTGTCTTTATGTCTTCGCTCGGCACCAAGATTGCCGCGCTACTCATCAAAAAGCAAATGCGCGAGATTAAGGCCAAGCTCTCTGGCGACGCCAAGGGCGGCGCGATTCTTCTGGGCCTGCGCGGCGTGGTCCTGATCGGCCATGGCGCCACCTCGGTCGAGGCTGTTAAAAACGGTACGCTCGCGGCGGCCGAAGCCGTGCGCGCCGGGCTGGTCGAGAATGTCGCCAACTCTATGGACGGTATCGTTTTATAACAGCGGCGTTATGCGTCTTGGGGCGCACGTCGTGGGGTAGAATCAGAACCGTGTCTTGGTACCGCCCGGGCGGTACCATTCTTTTGGTATTCATGCACTATGAGAGGAAGCGCTATGGACCGCTCCGAAATCTTCGACAAGATCGCCGATGTCGCTGCTGACGTTCTGGGCGTCGATGTTGCCGAAATTAGCGATGAGACCACCTTTGACGACCTCGATGCCAACTCGCTCGAGCGCCTGCAGCTGGTTACGGCTATCGAGGACGAGTTCAACCTCGAGATCGATGACGAGACTCTGCTCTCGCTCAATTCTGTCGCCGACGCCGTCGACGCGATCGAAAACGCCAGGGAGGCCTAGGTCTTGGCTTTGTCTGAACGACTTACGCGCGCCCAGGAAATCCTGGGTCACGAGTTCAATAATAAAGTGTTGCTGCGCGCGGCCCTTACGCATCCCTCGGCAGTCGAGGGCCAGCCGGTTTCTGCCAGCTATGAGCGCCTTGAGTTCTTGGGCGATTCCATTTTGGGCGCCGTGGTCGCACGCTCCCTGTTTGAGTCCTATCCGGAGTTTGACGAGGGCAAGCTCACGCGCCTGAAGGTGTCGCTTGTCTCGGGTGCCACGCTGTCCGAGGTTTCTCACGAGCTGGGCATCGACGACATCATCATCTTTGGTGCCTCCGAGACCGGTACCGGTGCGCGCGGCCTGCATTCGGCGCTCGAGAACGTCTACGAGTCGCTCGTGGGCGCACTGTACCTGGATGCCGGCTGGGACGTTGCGGCGGAGTTTATCCATCGTACGCTTAAGCCGCATTTGGCTTCCGAGCGCGCCGAGCATCCCGCGAACCCCAAGTCGTT
>CALINZ010000047.1 GCA_938045085.1 uncultured Collinsella sp.
CATCGAGGAGTTCACGGGCTATCCCGAGATGATGGACGGCCGCGTTAAGACCCTGCACCCCAAGGTTCATGGCGCGCTGCTGGCCCGCCGCGATTCCGAGCAGCACATGCAGGAGGCCGCTGAGCACGGCATTAAGCTGATCGACCTGGTCGTCGTCAACCTGTACGAGTTCGAGAAGACCGTCGCCAACCCCGAGGTCACCTTCGCGGACGCCATCGAGCACATCGACATCGGTGGCCCCTCCATGCTGCGCTCTGCCGCCAAGAACGCCACGAGCGTTACCGTCATTTCCGATCCGGCCGACTATGATGCCGTCCTGGCCGAGATGCACGAGACCGGTGGCTGCACCACGCTTTCCACCCGTCGTCGCCTGCAGGTGAAGGTCTACCAGACCACCGCCGCCTACGACACGGCCATCTCCCGCTGGCTCGCCGCCCAGGCAAGCGACGTGGCGGACACCTCTGCCAAGCTCGAGATTTCGCTGGAGAAGGTCGACGACCTGCGCTATGGCGAGAACCCGCAGCAGAAAGCCACAGTCTATCGCTTTGCCGAGGGCTGCGAGAACACCGCGAGCTCGCAGTTCCCGCTCGTGGGCTCCAAGCAGATCCAGGGCAAGCCGCTCAGCTACAACAACTATCTGGATGCCGACGCCGCTTGGAACCTGGTCCGCGAGTTCGACGAGCCGGCCTGCGTAATCCTCAAGCACCAGAACCCCTGCGGTTCCGCCGTTGCCGAGGACATCACGGCTGCCTACGACCGCGCTTTTGCCTGCGATCCCAAGAGCGCCTTCGGCGGCATCATCGCCTGCAACCGCGAGGTTCCCTTTGATCTGGTTGAGCACTTTGCCGATCAGAACAAGCAGTTCGTCGAGGTCATCATCGCCCCGAGCTACACCGCCGAGGCGCTCGAGCGCATGGCCAAGCGCCCCAACCTGCGCGTGTTGGCGACCGGCGGCGTGGACCATGGCGCTCAGGTGGAGCTGCGCTCCGTCGACGGCGGCATGCTGGTGCAGGAGGTCGACCACGTGACCGAGGATCCCGCGACCTTTACGTTCCCCACCGACCGCAAGCCCACCGACGCCGAGATGGCCGAGCTCGAGTTTGCCTGGAAGGTCTGCAAGGGCGTTAAGTCCAACGCCATCCTGGTCTCCAAGGGTAAGGCCGGCATTGGCATGGGCCCGGGTCAGCCTAACCGCGTTGACTCTGCGCTACTTGCCTGCGAGCGCGCCGAGGACTTCTGCGAGCGCGAGGGCGTGGAGAAGGGCGGCTTTGCCTGTGCAAGCGACGCGTTCTTCCCGTTCCGCGACAACGTCGACGTGCTTGCTGCACACGGCGTGACCTGCATCATCCAGCCCGGCGGCTCCAAGCGCGACGACGAAAGCATCCAGGCCTGCAACGAGCACAATATTGCTATGGTCTTTACCGGCGCCCGCCACTTTAGGCACTAAGTTTCGCCCCGGAACAAAATAATCTCTGCAAAAGACGGTCGCTCCGTTTGGAGGGCCGTCTTTTTGGTATAAGAGGACGGAATGACTAACACGAAAGGTACAACCATGCCCCAGATTGATGATGCCGAGCTGTTTGGCAATGCCGAGGATCAGCGTGCGTACGAGGACTTTTGCGCCAATCAGGAGGCGGTCGAGAAGTTTACGCTCGACAAGCCCGCGCTTGTCTGCCGTTGGCGCATGTCCAATAAAAAGGTGCCCATGCTCAACCGCCACATTCGCGCACTGTCCGAGCGCCTGGTGCAGGGCGAGCCGCTTACCCATAACATGCTCAGCTGGGCCAAGCAGCACGTTGAGTGGTCGCTTGTCGAGGGCGATTACACCGCGCGCGACGGCGTGCTCATGCTGGTGATCGACGTTAACGGTAATGCCGCCATGACGGTGGGGGAGTACGAGCCGCTGGCCGACACGTCGGCCAAGGCGCTGCGTGCCCGTTCTGCCGAGGCTCGCTCCGAAGCCGACGAAACCGGCGTGGCGCCCGAGCTGCTCGCCGCCGTCGATAACGGCGAGCTTGCCTTTGTGGCGCCAGCGGACGAGTGCCTGTGCGGCACGGCGACGCTCATCGAGCAACTGGCCCAGACCAAGGGCATCCCGGTCACGCGCGTAGACATTCCCGCGCAGCTCAAGGGTGCGCTGTTTCTGGTGAGCGACGAGCACGGTGTGGTTGCCGCCGCCGACTCCGACGCCGCCGACTCCGACGCCGCCACGGTCGCCTTCTTCGCCGAAGGCTACGAAAAGCTCCGTGCCCGCCGCTAAATGATGTTTCTGGGACGGGGATTAAAAACTCATTTAATCCCCGTGCTCGTCGCGAGCGAGGGGCAAGCCCCTGCCGCTCGCGAACAGTTCTGTCACCTTGGTGCCGCGCGAGGCGCGTACCTGCGGCTCCGCGGTCATAATGGGGCAAGACAACCAAGAGGGGAGCGGAATCCATGGCGCTGATCTATATCGTTGAGGACGACGAGCCCATTCGTCGCGAGCTTGTCGATATCCTTGCCCGTGCCGGTTTTGGGGTCGAGGCCTGTGAATCGTTCGAGCACGTCTCGCGCGATATTCTCGCTGCCGCGCCCGACCTGGTGCTGCTCGACCTCACGCTCCCTGTCAAAGACGGCCAGCACATCTGCCATGAAGTTCGCCGCGAATCCGAGGTTCCCATCATCGTTCTCACGTCGCGCACGACCGAGATCGACGAGGTCATGGCCATGACGCTCGGCGCGGACGACTTTGTTCCCAAGCCCTACAGCGCCCGTGTGCTCGTGGCGCGCATCAATGCCTTGCTGCGTCGCACCGCGTCGGCGGGCGAGCGCAGCACGCTCGTCCACAAGGGACTGGAGCTCGACCTCGCACGCTCCATGGTCACCAACACGCAAACGGGAACCAGCACCGAGCTCACCAAAAACGAGCTGCGTATCCTCTCGCTGCTTCTGAGCCGCGCGGGCAAGATCGTTTCGCGCTCGGCCATCATGCAGGACCTGTGGGACTCCGACGCCTTCGTGGACGACAACACGCTCACCGTCAACATCAACCGCCTGCGCACCACGCTCGAAAAAATCGGCATCAAGGGGTATTTGACTACGCATCGCGGCCAAGGCTATTCGGTCTAGGGGCCGGCTATGTCGTTTGGCAAGTTCTTTAAAGATGCGCTGCTTCCCGTCGCCGTGTGGACCTGCGGCGTGCTGCTGAGCTGCTTTGTACTGACGGTCGCCGGAGCACCCGTTTCTATCGTGGTCGTGGCGGTCGGCGTGTCCTTTATCTTTGGTATGCTCGGCATCGTGATCGAATACGCGCGCCGTCGTCGTTTTCTGCGCCAGCTGGAGCGTGCGGCAGAGGAGCTCGAGAGTCCCGCATGGGTGCAGGAGATGGTGCAATGCCCGACCTATGCCGAGGGCGAGCTCGAGTACGAGGTCTTGCGCCGGGTGGGCAAAGCCGCTTGCGACGAGGTTGCCGAAGGCCGGCGTCAGACCGATGACTATCGCGACTATATCGAGAGCTGGGTCCACGAGGCCAAGCTGCCCCTGGCGGCAGCTCACCTGATTTTGGAAAACCTGGATGGCAGCGAAGACGACCTGTCGCGTGTGGATGACCTGGGCCGTGAGCTGGCTCGCGTGGAGCGCTATATCGACCAGGCGCTGTACTACGCGCGCTCGGAAGTCGTGGAGCGGGACTACCTGATTCGCCGCTGGGATCTCAAGACCTTGGTGACGGGCGCGATTAAAGCCAACGCGCGCGAGCTCATCGCGGCGCACGTGGCCCCGGTGTGCGAGAACCTCGACTTCGAGGTCTTTACCGACGAGAAGTGGCTCGAGTTTATTCTGGGCCAGCTTATTCAGAACAGTATTAAATATGCGCGCGAGGACGGCGCGAAGATCGTGTTTTCGGGCGCGTTGCTGGACGAGGGCCTGGCGAGCGAACGCATCGAGCTCACCGTCGCGGACAACGGCTGCGGCGTGAGCGCGGCCGACCTGCCGCGCGTGTTCGAGAAGGGCTTTACCGGCGATAACGGCCGCACCACCAAGCGCGCAACGGGTATTGGCCTCTACCTGGTGGCGCGCCTGTGCTCCAAGATGGGCATCGACGTCACCGCAGCATCCGACTCCGGCAAAGGCTTTGTCGTCACGTTTGCCTTCTCAACCAACAAGTTCCAACACTTCGAGTAACGCACACGGCAAACGCCCGTCCAAACAAAACGTGCCGCCCCAAACGGGGCGGCACGCCATTTTTTATCAGCCAACTCGTTGAAGTATGGTGACGAAGGCGCAAGGCCGGGAGGGGTTATCAAAGCCGACATCCCGCAGCCGCGAAGCGGCGAGGACGTCGGCGTGATAACCCCGCAGGCCTTGCGCCGGCGGGAAGGAACCTACTTCACGACCAAAATGTCGCAGTCCGTGTTGCGCAGCAGGAACGTCGAAATCGAACCCAGCAGCGCATACTTGATCGAGGACAGGCCGCGGGCGCCGCAGAGCACCAGGTCGGGCTTAACCACGTCGAGCATCTCGTCCTTGAGCGTCTCGCGAATACGGCCGGCGCGAATCATGACCTCGACCTCGGGAATATCGGGATTGGCCTTGGCCTCTTCGAGCTGCTTGGCGATGGAGTTCTTAAATGCCTCCTCTAGGCCGTTGACCAGATCGACCGGATAGGAACCGGCGCTCTCGAGCGCCGTGGAATCGATAACGTGGCCGATGATTAGCTTGGCGCCGTTGTTCGCGGCGACCTTGATGGCGCGTGCGAGCACAAAATCCTGCTGCTCAGTACCATCGAGTGAAACAAATACCTTGGTGTAGCCCTCGTTCATGGTTTCCTCCTTGGTCTATCGCACGGGCGCGGGGCTCGTGCATCGGGCGGGCGCGGGCGCGTTGGCCGCCGAACACTTTATCTTGTTGCAGTTATACCCAAGGATTTGGGTTTGACCGCTCGCAATTCTGTGAACGGACGAGTTTTTTGGTAAGGGTGGGCGCAGACGCGCCCGAACGGTTGATAATGGGACATCGCCCGCACCGTCCGCAGAACAATATCGGCGGGTGTCTAACGAGGGGGTCCCTTTGGATATCATCGAGCTTCTAAAATCTGCCTTCATGGGCCTGGTCGAGGGCATCACCGAATGGCTGCCTGTTTCGTCGACCGGTCACATGATCTTGGTGGACGAGTTCGTCAAGATGAACGTGAGCGAGACGTTCTGGAATATGTTCCTGGTCGTGATTCAGCTCGGCGCCATTCTGGCC
>CALINZ010000048.1 GCA_938045085.1 uncultured Collinsella sp.
CGATATAAGTATATTGGACATTTATCGCACTCTGGCGTAGCTGCGGGGATTTCTGATGAGCGTGACGAACCTTGGAATCGTTTTATTCGGGCTGGCGATATTGGCGACAACTTCGGAATCCTTGTTCAAGCGTTTCTCGATAGGAAAATAGATCGGTCCGCTTTTGCGATTTCTCGTGCAGACTCTAACCTATTGACCAATTCGAAGATAATTGAGCTTACGGCCTATTTTGAGAAACGGTTTGGCGAGTATTTTCCTGAAGGTGTTAAGCATTCCCAAAAGACTGTTAGTCAAATTTGCCATGTCATTGATGAGTTTGAGCGCGTTAAGGACAATCTGAATTCCGATGAAAAAAGACGGGTCGACAGATGTATTAGCTACATTAGGGATGATGACAATTTGCAATCCCGCATCCTTCATGCGTTCAAAAGTCTTGACCCTGCTGTTTGTAATGCATGTGTTGACCGGCTTAGCGTCGATCCGTGCGATGGTGATTTGGGTCGAAATATACAGACATTACGAAACGATATTGCACATGGAAATGTGCCGAAAATCGCCTTGGAGGATGTTTGCGATGAATACCATTTCTTGCTTCGTTTGGTGAGGGCGTTGGAGCTACTAAACATCGACTTCAATACTGGGGATACGGCCGCACTCGTGAAATTGTTCTAATGAATAAAATTGTTGGTGCCTGAATAATAATTTGATTTGCTTGCGAGTATCCCGACGTACGCTTCTTTATCAGAACAAGATAGATTTGAATATCTTTGAAATCTAGAAAGCTTGCTTCCTGGCTTCGCGCTGATTAGGCTTTGTTCAGCTGTTGAGGGTGATTTCGAACGCAAAAAAGAGACCCAGTTCCCAACGGCTACAAGGATTTGTTTCTCGATCATCGGGAAGACTCTGGCCAAGAGTTTTTCGTAATAGGGATCAAGTCTCTGATACCTATCGTTCATGCGGCATATAGACGCTATAAGGTCGTCAAGCTGTACAATGGTCAAACTATTAAATGACTTGTAGATGTGCAGGAGGCTGCATGGATGAATTTCGCCCTAAGCCATGGCTGACCCCTGCTCAGCAAGTTCAGCATCTTGAATCGGAGGGCATTAAATTCGAGCTCACTTCGAAGGATGCTGCTGAACGGTATCTAAAGGCGAATAATAATTTCTTTCGCATCAATCTATTCCGAAAGGGGTTTCCAAAGTACGCGGGTGGTCTGAACGACGGCCTCTTCATCGACTTGGATTTTGGAATGCTTCGCGATCTTGCGATCATCGATTATGAATTTCGTCAGGTACTCCTTTCGATTTCAATTGATGTTGAGCATTTTTCAAAACTTCAGTTGCTGAGGTACTTGGAAGCGCATCGAGAAGACGGGTATTCGGTTGTCGAGAAGTACATCGCTTCTAATAATCGAAAGCTGGAAAATGGGAAAACGGTTAATTCTGTTAAATCGGAAATCGACCGAGGTGCAAAAGGGTGCTATACAAACCAAATAATTGCTGATTACCCTGGTTATCGCTGTCCAGTTTGGGCATTTGTTGAGCTTATCCCTTTTGGCACCTTTAATCATTTTCTTTTATTTATCGCAAACAAAGATCGAGATAAAAAGTTGAAAAGCCGCTATTACCAACTTCAAAGCGTCAAAGCTCTTCGTAACGCCTGCGGACATAATAATTGCATTATCGACGACCTTAAGGGAGGAACTCCTTCTCATGAGATCAGCCGAAATGTTAAAAACGCTTTGCGAGCTGTTGGCTATTCGGATATCACTCTTTCAACGAAGTTGAGTAATGATAGGATTCAGCAAATTGCGACGACTCTTTATTTGCATCATCTGATTGCGTCTCCTGGCGTTGTTGCGGCCAAGGGCGTCCAGCTTCACCAGTCTGTCAATCGCATGTATCGGAATGCCCACTATTACGATAAAAATGATCCCGTTAAATCTTCTTTTAGCTTTTTCAAAGGCATGATTGATGCGTGGTACCCGATAGCCTGAGCTTCATGTACCATCTGAGATGATGTTTTTGTGGTAGTCGAGCTAGCTATGCTACACCATCTCCTCGAGATGGTGTAGCATAGCTAGCTGCAATACAAAAGCTCTTCGGGAGCTTTAAGGGTGACGCTTTCGACAAGAGAGTGTTGCCCTTTTTTCATGCGTGTAATGACGTGAGTTTAGTCGTTTTGATAATGAGGTTGTACTGGATGCCTTGGAATACCTCGCCAGTTACGCTTAGAGCACAGTGTCGAAAAGACGGGGCCGTGCTGGGAAATGCCATTTCCAGAATTGATCTTTCGATTTGGTAACCGC
Organism: uncultured Collinsella sp.; assembly: GCA_938045085.1. Lineage (GTDB taxonomy): Bacteria > Actinomycetota > Coriobacteriia > Coriobacteriales > Coriobacteriaceae > Collinsella. The sequence goes on from CALINZ010000048.1 coordinate 2,312, forward strand.
TCAAGGCGGACATGCCTCACGATGCCGATGCAGCCTTCGACGTTCCTGAACTCATCGATCATTTGCCTGGTAATCGCGATAGCGTTGTCAACGATGTCGCTCTCTTGCGCTGTGAACATGTAGTAGATAGGCAAGAACTAGTAGGCGTAGATGCTCATTCCGTACACTAAAGACGCTTCTAATGGATCGCCCTGCTGGCCAGAATCATCCCGGAGAGGTCTTTAAGGGTAAAGACCTCGAAGTAGAGGAACAACGGTCGCTTGTTCTCTTGTAGGCGTGCCTGCGGCGATTAATGTTCTCAATCTATTTGTGTTCAACCGCTCTTCGAAAAAGAGATGCTGCGGTATGATGTTCTAAATAAAAAACGAAGGCCTGCTATAGACCATTGTTTTGCAAGGGGGTTCCTTCCTAACGGAGGGCATCCCCTAGTTTAATTTAGATGGAATTTGGGGCCGACCAACCGTATTCCTGATCATTGCCCTGTTGGGTTGTTGATCATTACGGTAAGATTCTCTCAGTGAAGCGTCGCGGACTCTACGTGAGGCGATGACAAAGAAGGGTCGTTGCTCGGTATTCCGGCAATGGCCCTTTAACGTTTCAGCGGCGCCTGGATGCTGTCGCGGATGCCGCCATTGTCGCTGGAACACGCGATACAGGGCCTCGTTTTCCGGAAGTGCGGGGAAAAATCGAAAACCGCAGAGCACAATGCCTTTTTGAGAACAAAACCGCAGGTCGCTGAAGGCCAAAACCGGGGCCTGGTCGGCAGATCTCGGATTTTCCCCGCACTTCCGGATGGCATTTCGCGGAAGTATGCGGCAAATCCCGTAGCCCCTGAGCACACCGCCTATTCGAGTAAAGAAACCGCAAGTAGTTGCGTTGTCGCTTCGTGTGTGCTCGGCATGTTTGATATTTGCCGCATACTTCCGGTTTTATCCCCTTGATTCCCTTTCCTTGAGTGTTACAAACCCTTGCTTGACTATATATAAAGTCTATAATCAAAGAAAAACTCTGATATACCTTTTTAAAACAATGAAAGGAATGTTGAGTGCCATGCTTTGCCAGTTCACTTTTAAGAATTATCGGTCCTATCGCGACGAAGCGGAGCTTTCCATGCAAGCGACGCCGATGAAGGAGTTTGAGCGTTCCCTCATCGAGTGTCCAGACGGGCAGAGTTTCCTTCCGGTGGCTGCGGTGTACGGGCCCAACGCCGGCGGTAAATCTAACCTGCTCGAGGCTCTCGATTACGTTCGTTCGGCGGTGGCCAGACCGATCAGATTACTGTCTGCCAGCGCTGATGCGCCAGAGGGTGATCGTCCTTCGATACCCCGTTGTTCTGCGTTCGGGTTCGATGACGTGTCTGTTGCCGAGCCCACCGAGTTCGAGCTCTACTACCGCGCGGGTGAGCATGAGTATCGCTATGTTCTGTCAGTACACGCCGATGAGATTGTGTCCGAAGGGCTGTGGCGGCGCAAATTGGGGGCTTCGCGCACGGCGATGCTGTTCGAGCGCGAGGGTACAGAGGTTTCGCTCGGTCCCACGCTGCGCAAGCTTGTGACGGCAGCGAAGTTCAACCCTAGTTTGCCGTACCTGTCGTTCCTCTGCATCAACTTCGATGCGCCGGTGGTCCAGGAGGCGGCCAGCTGGTTTCTCGACGCAGTGTTTCTGAACTATAACAGTTCCTATCTGGAGCGGATGCTCGAGCAAATGCTCGACGAGGGCGACTCGCGCGAGGTCACGCGTTTTTTGCGCGCCGTTGATGTGCGTATTGATGGCTTCAGAGTGGAGAGGGCGCCGGAGTGGCGCGGCAAGCGCGTCTTCGTGAGGCACGAGGTGGGCGGCAAGGCGTACGAACTGCGTTTATCCGAGGAATCTGCCGGAACCCAGAAGCTCATGGGGTTGGCTGCGTATCTGATGATAGCGCTTGAACGTGGTGGCACCGTTGTGGTAGACGAGCTCGACGCCAAACTGCATCCGAAGCTTCTCCGCTATGTGATTCTGCTGTTTAAGGATCCTGAGGTTAACAAGAGTGGCGCGCAGCTCATCTTCTCGTCCCAGGATGTGTCAACAATGCGAAACGATGTGTTCCGCCGTGACGAGATATGGTTCGCTGCGCGCGGCGAGGGGGAGGCGAGTCAGCTGTGGTCGCTCGCCGATATCCACGAGGCTAACGGCAACTTGGTTAGCAAGAACGCGGCTTTCGACAAGCAATACCTGTCCGGTCGCTACGGCGCCGATCCGTATCTCACCCGCATCGAGGAGTGGGATTAGCATGGTGGCGAAGAAGTCGAAGGGCTGGCGTAGTGGCAAACGCGAGGGACGCTCTCGCATGGTACAGATGACGCGCCATCTCGTGGTGACCGAGGGCAAGGAGACTGAGCCTCGCTACTTCGAGGGCGTGCGCGCCGCGTTGGGCGCAGCAAACGAGCGGAAGGTTGCCGTAGTCGTTAAGGGGACTGGCAAACATACTCTCGACCTGCTCGACTTTGCCGTCGAACACTGCCTCTATGCGCCCGAGACGTTCGACCACGTGTGGCTCGTGTATGACAAGGATG
>CALINZ010000049.1 GCA_938045085.1 uncultured Collinsella sp.
AAGCACTGGCGGCCGGACAGGTCCTCGGGCAGACGGTTCGCGTACGTCACCTGCTGGGTGGGGTGCTCCTCGTCGCGCTTCATGCCCAGGAAGCCGACTTCAGCAGTCGGAATCAGGCGGGTCATGCCGTCGAGCATGCCCAAGCCAGCGCGCAGCACCGGCACGATGATCGGGCGCGGGGAGGCGAGCTTCTTGCCGGTCATCGGGGCGACCGGCGTCTCGATCGGCGCGGCCACCACGGACAGGTTGCGGGTGGCCTCGTAGGCCTCAAGCATCACGAGTTCGGAGACGAGCTCGCGGAAGGTGGAGGAGGGGGTGTTCTTGTCGCGCAGCACGGTGAGCTTGTGCTCGACCAGCGGATGATTCAAAACATGGAGTTCCATGATTCCCAGCCTAGTCCAAGTTTGCCGACCTGCCGAATTGGTAATGGCGCGGCTTGCTTATCGGATTGGATTTGTGGGTGATTCGACTTTTTGCTGCGATAGGCCAGTTGCAGCAGGACAATGCCCTGTCCGTGCCGAGATCTGCCTCTGATACCTCTGAGAGGGTAAAGCGTAAAAAACAACACGGTGTAAAACAGGGAATGAAACTGGTGTAAAACCGGGAATGAGATAGGTGTAAAATCGGGAATGAAACTGGTGTAAAATCTATATTGTTAGAACGATAGAACTGGGAAAGGCTGCAATATGAACGATTTGAGTGGTCGCGATGGTACCTTGACCAGGCCTGATTATCGTTCACGCGTGGTAGATAGCAGATTAAGTAAACTGCTCAAGGCGTTCGGTGCAGTGGAAATCGTTGGGCCGAAATGGTGCGGCAAGACATGGACCGCGCTCTCCCGGTCTCGAAGCGTTGATCGTCTGGATGATGTGGCAGTTTTCGCGGCCGCCCAAACCGATCCTGCATTGGTGCTGATGGGGGAGGAGCCCCATCTGGTGGACGAATGGCAAGATGTACCGCAAATTTGGGATGCCGCTCGTCGCCATATAGATGACAATGCGAACCG
>CALINZ010000050.1 GCA_938045085.1 uncultured Collinsella sp.
ATCGTCTGTTCGACGACATGCGCGATGAGCTGCTCAAGATTGTCCGCGTCGACGCACTGACCGTCGACGCGCAGCTGCTCGCCATCATCCTGGCCGACACACCCGTTGACGCCTGCCTGGGCGACCTGATGAAGCTCGAGGCAACCACGGCCGATTACCTGCAGCAAAGCGTGCCCGGGTTCGATATGGAGGCCCCGCACTACTGGGCCAACAAAGTTTTGACGGACGGCGTGACGGCGGCAGAGCTCACCGTGAGCGAGCCGGCGCTTATCGGGTGGCTTCACACACTCGAGGCTGTGCATGGCGAGCGCCCGCTACCGTGCTGCCGTCAACTATTCTCGCCGTGTTCTTAAGGCGGAAGGCTATCCCACCCGAGCGGCAGGCACCGTGTTACTCGCCCTCGCTCGCTTGGAAGACGAGGACGGCTTTTTTGCCCTGGCCCACCAGCTCGAGGAGCAGATGGGGGCCGATGCCCTCGAGAACTCTCCTTGGTATCTGCTCGCCCGCACGATTCTGCTGTTCAAAACAAACAAGATGCGCCCGGCGACACGCGCGCTGCGTGAGTTCGCCAACCGCTGCGAGGGTGGCGCGTTCTTCTTACTGAACCCCATGTACCAGACACCGTACCTTCCCTGCCGGCCCGAGCCACACGATCTCTGGGATCTTTCGCACCAGGCCGTTTGGGAAGCGGACGGTATTATCTCGGACACTCCCGACTTTGCCCCCTGGGCCAACGCCTGCGAAGATGTATCGCAGCTTGCCCAGGAATTTGCGCGCCGCTACGGATTTTAGTGACGCACTCGACCCGACCATGTCGTTTACGTTAGGAACGGTTTCATGAACCTCCGCTCATCTCTTGCCTGCACCTCGAGCGATATCGCTCGCTGGGGGCTGCGCTCCGTCCTTAAGCGCCAGGGCGGCGTACTCCCCGGCCGCATCGCCATGAAGATCGACCCCGAGTTGCTGAGCGACCTCGCTGGCCTTGTCGACCGCAGCGTGGTGATTACGGGTACTAATGGCAAGACCACCACTTCCAACCTCATCGCCGACGCCGTTGCTGCCAGCGGTGCTGCCGTGGTGTGCAACCGTGCCGGCAACAATATGGAGCCTGGTGTGGTAGGTGCTCTACTCGAGGCCCGCGGCGGCCTTAAACACACCAGCAGCGGCAAGCGCGTGGGCGTTTTTGAGTGCGATGAGCTTTACACCGTACGCGTTCTGCCCAAGCTCAAGCCGACGTACTTTGTGCTGCTCAACCTGTTCCGCGACCAGCTAGATCGCTATGGCGAGATCGATCACACCCAGGAGGTCATCGCCCACGCGTTGGAGCTTTCGCCGGCAACGACGCTCATCTACAACGCCGACGACCCGCTGTGCGCCTCGATTGCCGCGCGCGTTCCCAATGCGAGTATTGCCTTTGGCATCGACGGCGCCACCGACACCGAGTCCGACCGCATTAGCGACTCGCGCTTTTGCTCGCAGTGCAACGCCCCGTTGGAGTACGACTACGTGCAATACGGCCAGCTTGGCGCATACCATTGCCCCTCGTGCGGTTGGGCACGCCCCGCACTGGTCCGCCGTGTGACGGGCGTGAAGCTCGGCTGCGACGGCTACGGCTTCGACCTGGTCTTTGGATCTGCGCCCGACGCGGCTGCCGTACACATCGCCACACGCTACAACGGTCTGTACATGGTCTATAACGTTGCCGCCGCCTTCTTTGCCGCACGCGAGTTGGGCGTGGACACGGCGTTTCTACAGCCTACGCTCGATGCCTACGTCCCCGCCGGCGGACGTATGGGCCGCTGGGAGATCGCCGGCCGTACCGTCGAGGCAAACCTGGCCAAAAATCCCGTGGGCTTCGATCGCCAGATCCAGTCCATCAAGACGGCAGGCGGCAGACTCTGCGCTTTCTTCCTCAACGACAACGATGCCGACGGCCACGATGTATCGTGGATCTACGACGTCGACTTTGAGCGCATCGCCGACACGCCGGGTCTTGTCGCCTTTGCCGGAGGCGCGCGCGCGCACGACATGCAGGTGCGCCTCAAGTACGCCGGCATCGATGCCGCGATTATCTCGGACGTCGCGCAGGCAATTGGCGCCGTGGCAGACGAGGCCGCCGATGACACCTTCTACGCCGTCGCCAACTACACGGCCTTCCCGCCGCTGGTCAAGGAGCTCGACGGGCTGAAAGGCGCCACCGCCGACGCTGTTGCCGGGCGCGCCGTAGCCCGTGCCGACGGCAGCGCTCTTCCTGTCGTCATCGCACCAGTCGAGCTTTCGCGCCCGCTGCGCATCGTCTACCTGTATCCCGATGCCCTTAACCTCTACGGCGACGGCGGCAACGTTATCGCGCTCGAGCGCCGTTGCGTCTGGCGTGGCATTCCCGCGCGTGTAGACGAGGTCCGTATGGACGAAACGCTTGATTTGACCGATGCCGATATCGTCATGATGGGTGGCGGCTCCGACCGCGACCAGCTAGCCGTGGCACACGAGCTGCTCGCCCAAAAAGACAAGGTCGCATCCTATGTTGAGGATGGCGGCTCGCTGCTCGCCATCTGTGGCAGCTATCAGCTGCTCGGCCGTTCGTACTATATGGGCGAGGATCGCATTGAGGGTCTGGGGGTCATTGCTGCCGAAACCGTACGCGGCTCCGACCGCCTGATCGGCAACGTAGCCGTCAAAACCGACCTGGCACCTGAGCCCTTTGTGGGATTCGAGAACCATGGCGGCCGCACGCTTTTGGACGCCGATGCCACGCCGCTCGGAACGTCCGTCGTCACGGGCACCGGCAACAACGGCGACGATGGCTTTGAGGGCCTGATCTACAAGGGCGTCATCGGCACGTACCTGCATGGCCCGGCGCTGCCCAAGAACCCCGAGCTCGCCGACTGGCTGATCGCCCATGCCCTCGAGCACCGTGGCGATGCACAGGCCGCCGCCCTGCTGCCGCTCAAGCCCCTCGACGACACCTACGAGCACGCCGCCCACGACGCAGCCATGAAGCTCCTCCCCTAGCACCCCACCACCACAAAAGGGACAGGCACCTTTGTGGTGGTTTTGCCCCGTCCCAGCGGTTTGTCTCAATCTGTAACATCTAGACCGTTAAAAGTCGTCTTACTGTTACAGAATGAGACGTTCGTCCCGACGTCTGCCGTCTGTCTCGATCTGTAACAGATAGAGCCGATTTGCCCGCCCAGATGTTACAGATTGAGATATTTGAAAATCGGAATAGAAACCCACTCCTGTGTGGTGGTTTTTCAATCTGCCAACGATATGTGAACGGATAGAAAAGTCTGCTATACTCTTTCCCGCTGTCCCCATCGTCTAGCGGCCAAGGACGCCACCCTTTCAAGGTGGATATCGCGGGTTCGAATCCCGCTGGGGGCACCATTTGAAATCTGAAGCCCGTTACCAATTCGGTGACGGGCTTTTTTCTTCCCCAACGCCGGGATTCGAACCCGACAGGGTGCGGAACTGAGGAAACGCGAAGCGTTTTCCAGCGCAGCACGCAAGGAGCG
>CALINZ010000051.1 GCA_938045085.1 uncultured Collinsella sp.
ACTCGCGCATGATATCGTCGCAAACGGACGAGGACGTGGTGAGCGTATAGTACGGGTCCATCGGCTCGACCCACGTGCTCTTGTCGGCGATGTAGGCGCGCTCGAACGTGCGCACCACGCGTCCGCTGGCGGGCGAGTTAAAGCCGATCCACAGGTACCACATCCAGTCGAGGGCATCGCGGTCGCCGACGCGCCAGGCGCGGCGGGCGATATGGTCGCAAAAATCAAAATAATCGCGGCCGGCGTGCCAGGTGCCCAGGCAGTTCATGCTGCTAAAGGTGCCGTCTTCGTTGAGCGGTACGCAGCCGTGGAACAGCAGATTCCCGTTGGCGACCTTATACAGGGAGCCGTGGGTATAGAGGAAATCGATGTGGCGATGCAGGTGATCGGCGGTGACAAACTCGGATACGAGCTTGTCGATGATGTGCTGCTCCTCGGGCGTGAGGGCGTAGGGGTCCGCCGGATCGACGGTGGGGAAGTCGTTGGTCGTGAGCGGCCATACGCTGCCATCGGCAAGCGTGACCGTGCCGGCGTCGTGATCGATCTTGTCGAGCAGCAGGCGGTCGGCCATGTCAAACTCGGGGTGGCGCTGGATAATCTGGCCCTCGAGCTTAAAGAGCAGGACGTTGATGGCCTTGATCAGCGGGCTGATGGACTCGCCGGCGGTATAGGTGGCGTCGGCGAAGGCGACAAGCTCGCGCAGCGAGATACCATAGTCGTTCTCGAGAATCTCGTAGTTGTCATAGCGAAGGTTGTTGCGCAGCACCGTGGCGATGCAGGCGGGCTCGCCGGCAGCGGCGCCCATCCACAGCAGATCGTGGTTGCCCCACTGAATATCGAGCGAATGATAGGTGAGCAGGCGGTCCATAATCTTGGCCGCGCCGCCGCCGCGGTCGAAGATGTCGCCCACCAGATGCAGGTGGTCGACGGCGAGGCGCTTGATGAGCGAGGCGAGCGACTCGATAAAGTCGTCGGCGCTGGCGGTCTCCAGGATGGATTCGATAATGCGCTCGTGATAACGCACACGGTAGTTGTTCTCGTCCGGATGCGTGTGCAGCAACTCGTCGATGATGTAGGCGTAATCGCGCGGGATGGCCTTGCGCACCTTGGAGCGGGTATAGCGGCTCGAAAGCGAGCGGGCAACCACAATGAGCTGGTCGAGCATGGTCTTGTACCAGGTGGGCGAGTCCTCGCGCCGGCTGCGGACAAGATCGATCTTCTCGCGCGGATAGTAGATGAGCGTGCACAGCTCGCCCTTTTCGTCAAAGGAGAGCGCGTCGCCAAAGATCTCGTCGACATGCTCGCGCACGACGCCCGAGCAGTTATTGAGGATGTGCATAAAGGCTTCGTACTCGCCATGCACATCGCTCATAAAATGCTCGGTGCCCTTGGGCAGGTTGAGGATGGCCGAGAGGTTGATGATCTCGGTGAATGCGGATTGCTCGGTGGGGAATTGTCTCGACAGCAGGCGCAGATACTTGAAGTCTTGCGGATTGCGATCGAATGCGACCATGAAGCACCTTCCGATGGGGTTGGTAAAACTGATAAAACAGCGTCAAACGTTTATCAGTATGCGCTGCTTTTGTTTCGATTGGGGATGGGAGGTCAAATTGTTGGCCGAACGGTTTGGTAAATCGATTTAGTCGAGGTAGATATGGCGGTTGAATGGAGACATGTGGTCGTTTTTGCAGGCGCATACCTCCGGGATCGATAGAGATGATGACGGTAAAGATATTCACTACCTTTGGTTCAATTTGGTAAATAGTGGACATTTGTACCGTATTCACGCTTACTGTGCGATAATTTGCGCAGCAATGAGTAAGGAGCCTCATATGAGTGATTTTGTCCTGACCTGTGAATCTGCCGCCGACCGAACCCGTGAGTTCTTTGCGTCGCGCAATATCCCTGTCGTGTGTTTTCATTACGAGATCGACGATGTTGTCTATACGGACGATCTGTATCAGTCGATTGCGCCGGACGAGTTTTTTGCCCAGATTGCAGCGGGCGCCATGCCCAAGACGTCTCAGGTGAGTGTTGGTGAGTACGAGGAGTTTTGGGAGCCGTTTGTTGCCGAGGGTAAAGACGTGCTGCATCTGGCGTTGTCGTCGGGTATTTCGGGCACGTATGGATCGGCCTGCGTTGCGGCGCAGATGCTTGCGGATCGCTATCCCCAGGGCGGCAAGGTGCGCGTCATCGATTCGCTGGCGGCGTCTTCGGGCTTTGGCCTGCTGGTGGAGTGTGCCGCCGACGTTCGCGATAGCGGCGCTTCGCTCGACGAGACGGCCGCTTGGATTGAGGAGCATAAACTCAACCTGCACCACTGGTTCTTCTCGACCGACCTGTCGAGCTACCTGCGCGGCGGTCGCATTTCGGCCGCGAGCGCGATTATCGGCACGGCGCTCAAGATTTGCCCGCTCATGACGGTCGATTGCGACGGTAAGCTGGCACCGCGTGAGAAGATTCGCACCAAGAAGCGCGCGATCTCCGAGATGGCCAAGACCGTGATGGCGCATCTGCAGGACGGCGCGAACTATTCGGGCAAGTGCATCATGTCGCACTCGGCGTGCCGCGAGGACGCCGAGGCTGTTGCGGCGCTGATAGAGGAACAGGTTCCGCAGCTCAAAGGCAAGATTGAAATCAATAACATCGGTGCTCTGATTGGCTCGCATACCGGCCCTGGCACGGTGGCCATCTTCTTTATGGGCGACAAGCGCGTGGATTAGCGTTTGTGGGCTGGTTGACAGTCTTAACCGCTGCGCCTGTCACTTCTGACATTTGATAACAGAAAAAGGCCCGTCCCGTTGTTTGCGGGGCGGGCCTTGCTGTTGCGGCTAGCGTTTCTTTCCGCGGAAGAAGAAGCCGTGCAGCGAGGGCTTGAGTCCGCGGTTGGCGCGACGTTCCTCGATATGATCATGGATCGAAGCGACGCGTTCGATGACTTCGTCGGGGATCGGCACATCGGGATTCATGTTCTCGACCTGGCTGACCTCGGCGGCGGCGACCTGGTCGATAATGGGCACATCGTCGCGCGAGATGACGGGCGTGGTGTCTTCTTTCATCTTGCGATAGCGCTGCATCATGTCGGTCTGCAGCTGCTGGGCCGAAGGCGGCGTCCAGATGATGGCGTTGGCGCCGGCGGCGATGGTCTCACGGATGCTCTCGGGCGTCTTGCCGCCCGGTGCGATGAGCGGCAGGTTGGGATAGTGCTCGCGCAGCTCGCGCAGGACCTGCGGCGTGTTTTTGCCGGCCGCGATGTTGAGGATCTTGGCCCCGGCGCGCACCTTGGCGTGAGCATCGTCGTCGCAGCGAACGACCGTGGCGATGACGGGGATATCGGCGATGTTGGTGATGTGCTCGACCATCTCGGCGGTAGCGGGGGAATTGACCACGCAGCCCGCCGCGCCCTGCATCTCGGAGACGGCCGCCATCTGCACGGAGCGCTTACCGGTGGTGGTACCGCCGCCAACGCCCACAAAGACCGGGCACTCGGCAACGGTCAGCAGCGCCTGCGTAATGGCGGGCTGCGGCGTGAAGGGGTAGACGGCAAACACGGCGTCGGCATTGGAGTTGCGGATGACCGCCACGTCGGTGGTGTAGATGAGCGATTTGATGCGGCGGCCAAAGAGCGTAAAGCCGCTGGCCTCCTCGATCTCATCGGGCATGCGGAGGGCCGCCTTGCGCAGGCGCCCGTCGATGGGCAGCGGCTCCATGGGTAAAAGGCCGTTGGGAGTTACGGCCACCTGGGGCTCGGTAAATTCGTCTGCAAGCTCTACCTCGGAGAAGTCGACCGAGGCGACGATGTCCTCGTGAACCTCGGCGGGAACATCGATGGGGGCTTGGTCGTTCGTCGCGGCAGGCGTCTCGAAGGAGCTGGTGCCGACAAAGGCGTCGACGCGCTCGTTCAAATCGTTGAGAGAATCCATGGCGGTCCGTTTCTATGTTGTGCGGTCGGCAGTGTACGACCGGCGTTGCGAGTGCTAAATCGTTTGACGAGTTGATTTTTCCCCGCTGCGCCATCCGTTAGACTGAAGGGCCGGCGAACGTGAAGGAGCTGTGGTGGCGGGAATCGAGGTGCTATCTTGAATGTCCCGTATACAAAAGAGAGGTGACGCGGTATGGAATTCTCGGCAATGTTGGGCTCGATTGGCCTATGCATGGGCGCAATCGTTGCCGCCGCGGTCATCTACTTTGCGGTCACGGCCATCAAGGGCAAAAAGGTCGAGCGCAAGGAGCGCGAGGCACTTAAGCAGCACCGTGACCAGCAGGACAAGCGCGCACGGAGATAGCTTGTTGAGTCTTGAATCCGTGCGCTAGCTGCGTTTTCGGATCAGGGCGATATAGAAGCCCTCAAAGTCGCGGCTGGGCGGAATGGTCAGCGTGCCGGGCATTCCGTTGGCGACGGACGAGACGTGGCCCGCGGCAATGGCCTCGGTAAGGGCGTTGCACTCGATGCGCGGTTCCTCACCGGCTTCGCGGGCGCGGCGTGCTTCGCTTTCACTCGGTGTACCGTCGAGGGGGATGAGCTCGCAGTCCATGTGCTTGTCGAGGGCCTCTTGCAGGGCATCCTCG
>CALINZ010000052.1 GCA_938045085.1 uncultured Collinsella sp.
CGTCTACACCAGCCAGGGCGTCGACCTGAACGACAAGCACATCGAGGTGCTCGCACGTCAGATGCTGCGTCGCGTTCAGATCACCAACCCCGGTGACTCCAAGTACCTGCTTGGTCAGTACGTCGACCGCTACGAGTTCGCCGACGAGGTCGAGCGCGTTGCCCGTCTGGGCGGCCAGGCTCCTGTGGCCGAGCCCGTCATCCTGGGTACGCTCAAGGTCGCGTCCAACATCGACTCCTGGCTGTCGAGCGCTTCGTTCATCCGTACCGCCGGCGTCCTTACCGAGGCTGCCATCGAGGGCAAGGTCGACCACCTGCTCGACCTTAAGTCCAACGTCATCGTCGGTAAGAAGATCCCGGCCGGTACCGGCCTCAAGCCGTACGCCAACGCCAAGCTGACGTATCGTACGGCCGACGGCTATGTCGACATCGACGGCCCGGCTTCGCCCAACGCCAAGTCGCTGCCCGAGTGGGCTCCGGTTGAGCTCAAGGACTTGGACGAGCAGCTCCCGCAGCAGCTCGACTGGGCCGGCTACGACGAGTTCGGTGGTGCTGACGGTTCGTTCACCCGCAACGGCCACACCATCTCCGCCGAGAAGGCTCGCCTGTACCTGTTCGACGACCTGGGCGTGTCGCAGCGCTGGACCAACAAGTTCAGCGAGGTCGGCATCGAGACGGTCGGCGACCTGGTCGGCAAGTCCGAGGAGGATCTGCTGCGCATCGATGGTATCGGTGCCAAGGCGATCGAGGAGCTCCGTGACGGCCTGGAGGCCCACGACCTGCTCTACATCCTCGAGAACAACGACGACGTTGCCGACGAGGAAGACCTCTCGCAGCTGCTGCAGATGGTCTTTAGCCCCGACGGTCCGGACGATATCCTGCTGGGTACCTCCGCTCCGACGCATCACGCCGACGCCGACGAGGAGCTCCTGGGCGCCCCGATCGACGACAAGAAGGCTCCCGCCAACGGCGCGATCAACGAGGACATGGCTTCCCTCGACGAGCTGCTCAACCAGCTCGTGGACACCGACGACGCCGAAGAGGCCAAGGACAACGACGAGGAGTAATTTCCTAGAACGTTAACCGCCCTTCCAAAGACCCGCTTCCCAACAGGGGAGCGGGCCTTTTTTGTTGAAGAAAACCTGTCAAAAAGGGACAGGTTTATTTTGGTAGGTTTTTTCCTGCTTGAATTTGAAACATTCCGTTCGATCAAAGCGTATCTATGGTGAGGGCCTCATCGAGAACCATTAATGCTACCGGGAGGTGATTATGGAAGAACAAGCTTTTAGACAGGCGGTCGAAGATCACCGGGATGTCGTGTTTCGAATCGCATTGACGTACCTGCGCGATCGTGCCGATGCCGACGATGTTGCCCAAGATGTCTTTCTTAAGTTGCTTAAAAGCGATGGGCACTTTGAAAGTTGGGAACATCTTCGCCGCTGGCTTATCCGGGTCACGATCAATGAATGTAAATCGCTCTTTCGAAAGCCATGGAGGCGTGTGGAGGATATTGAGAACCTGGCAGATTCGCTTTCGGCGACGCAGGATGAGACCAAGGCGGTCCTGTCAGACGTTATGCGACTTCCGGAGCGATTCCGTGTCCCCATCGTGCTCTATTACTATCTGGGCTTTTCGACCTCAGGGATTGCCGAGTTGTTGCATGTACCAGCCGCGACCGTTCGAACGCGTTTAGCTCGCGGTCGATTGAAGCTCAAATTCATCCTAGAGGAGGGCGACCGTGAAATCCAATCAAATCAAGCAGGCCTTCGAGTCCATCCAAGCCGATAGTGATCTTGCAGATCGCGTCCTAAACACCGCTGCGGGTGAGCCGCTTCATCGAAAGGGCCACGCGAAGCCCCTCTATGTTGCCGTAATCGGATGTCTTGTCGGAGTGCTGGCGACCGGAGGAGTCGCCTACGCCGTTGTCAATTCCGGCTATTTTGCCTCAGCTTGGGGAAACCACGGCAATGGGGATTCCATCACCTGGACCAACGGCGGCTCATTGGGGACTAAATACACCTACACCAGAGAGTTTGGTGATGGCATCGCGCCCCAAAGCCTGGAGGGTGCAGTCCAGAAGGTTAATCTGTCCGTCGAGGGTAACGGTTATACGCTCGATATCCATGAGATGGCTATCGATCAAAACGGCTGCGGCGCCGTGACGTTTACGTTGTCCAATCCAAATGGAGTTAACTGCTACAAGCCGGCAGCAGAGATCGGCGAACTTGTTCTTTATGGTGAAGAAGAACGGGGCATCGGCACGCCCGACATGAAGTTCGGCGAGGAATGGGCTGACACACGCTGCACCATTGATAAGGACACATCAAGCGATACTGTCATTAATGGCACGATGTACTTTGCTTCTATGGATCGCGAGCGAGGTTTTCAACATGCGGTCACCTGGAATATCCAGTGGACCGAGGGCGAAGGTGAGAGTGCGAGGCAGTTTGAAGCATCGACGCCCGAGTTTAGCGTTGGAGCGTACGTCGATACAAAGGAACTCCGCTCCGGCGACTCGCCTCTTGAGATTAGCCCGTTTTCCATCCAGACGCACATCGATGATTTGGGCGATGAAGCAGTCACGAAAAAGCTGACCGTCAGCTACAAGGATGGATCGGAGCAGATTATCGAAGATGACGACGCAGGGGTGTTCAACTTATATTTTTCTTATGCGCGCAATAGCGGAGAGAACATCTGGGTGCCAACGAAGTTAATCGATGTCGACCAAGTGGTCTCAGTAACGCTTGAGGGTACGAGGTGCACGTCAACAGGAGAGACCGAAACGGAAGAGCCCTTTACCATCGTTTATTCGTAAGGTCTGAGGCCGCTTCCCATTAGGGGAAGCGGCCTATTTTGTGATACATGGGTGGTTGAAGCAAGCGATATTCGTCTGAATTTTGGAAGTATGCGGCAAAATCTTGATGGGTCGACCACACCGCATATGCTCAAGCGCTCTACCTGCGGATTTGTTATCGCAAAACCCCTGTGTGCTCGGCAAGTTCATAATTTGCCGCATACTTCCGAAAACGCCG
>CALINZ010000053.1 GCA_938045085.1 uncultured Collinsella sp.
CCAAGCGCCAGGCAACCGAGGTCCGCGACGCGCTGGTGCAGCTGCGCCAGGAGACGCGCGATAGCGTCGTGGCCGCCAAGGCCCCCAAGACCGCGGTCACCTGCCCCTTCTGCGGAGCCACCACCATTCCCGATGCCAGCGGGCGCTGCGAATACTGCGGCGGCGCCATCGGCGCATAGCCTCCGGCAGCGAAAGGACCGATCATGGCCTTCGAGAGCGTCAACTATCAATGCCCCGCGTGTGGCGGCCCCCTTCACTTTGCCAGTGCCGAGCAAAAGCTCGTCTGCGACTACTGTGACTCGCGCTTTGAAGTCGAAGAAGTCGAGGCCCTCTATCGCGAGCGCCAGGACAAGGCCGACGCCAAAGCCGATGCGGCAGCCGCAACGCCCAAGCCCGTCGCCGACGACGCGGTGCAGGAGCTCGCCCAAAACGCCGGCTACATCTGCTCGTCGTGCGGCGCCGAGCTCGTGTCCGACGGCACCGTCGCCGTCACCACCTGCCCGTACTGCGGCAACTCCGCCGTGGCGCCCGGCCAGCTCTCGGGCGACTTCTCGCCCGACCTAGTAATTCCGTTTAAGCTCGGGCGCGATGACGTCACGGCCGCACTCAAGGAACACTACAAGGGCAAGATCTTGCTGCCCAAGAGCTTTGTCACCGGCAACCACATCGACGAGGTCCAAGGTGTCTACGTGCCGTTTTGGCTCTACGGCGCCCGCGTTGACGGCGAAGTGTACTTTGACGCGACCAACGAGACCGTGACCGAGGAATCCGACCGCACCGTCACGACCACCGACCACTACGATGCCTATCGCAAGGGCAATATCTCGTTTAAGCGCGTGCCCGTCGACGGATCGTCCAAGATGCCCGACGGCCACATGGATGCCATCGAGCCGTTTGACTACGACGCGCTGTGCCCGTTCTCGGTCGCATATATGCCCGGCTACATCGCCAACCGTTACGACGAGGACTGCGAGACCTGCAAGGCGCGCGCCGAACGCCGTATGGAAGAAAGCACAATCTCGGCCCTGCGCGAGACCGTCGTCGACGAATACGACGATGCCACGGTCGAAAGCAAGCAGCTCGACTACACCTGGGAAGACAGCGACTACGCCCTGTTCCCCGTCTGGATGCTCTCCACCTCGTGGAACGGCAAGAGCTACCTGTTTGCCATGAACGGCCAGACCGGCCGCTTGGTCGGCGAGCTCCCCTGCTCCAAGCCCAAGCTCGCCATCGCCTCGGTGCTGTTCTTCGTGATCGGATTTATCCTCTCCCAGATTCTCTTTATGGGGGAATACGCCTTCGATCCGGATTACCTCACCTTTGATATCGAGGGCATCCTCATCAACGTCATCGCGCCGCTGATCATCGTGATTATCGGAGACGTGCTACTGGTAGGCCAGCTCAAGACGGCCAACGAGGCCACCCACGCCGACGAGTACTGCGGCGAGCTCGACCTGACCGAGAAGCACGACACCTTCAGCCACACCGAGACCACCGTTGTCATGAAAGACGACAAGGACGACTAAGCAATCCAACCAATACCACCCGGCCTTTGACGAGAAAGGAAGATCACCATGGGACTCTTGAAAGCTGGATTGGGAGCTGCCGGCGGCGTCATGGCCGACCAGTGGAAGGAATTTATCTACTGCGAATCGATGCCTGCTGACGTCTTGGCCTGCAAGGGCAGCAAGCGCACCGGCGGCCGCAGCTCCAACACGCGCGGCGAGGACAACGTCATCTCCAACGGCTCGGTCATCGCCGTCAACGACGGCCAGGGCATGCTCGTGGTGCAAAACGGCAAGATCATCGAAGTCGCGCTGGAGCCCGGTGAGTTCGTCTTCGATACCGGCAGCGAGCCGAGCGTCTTTAGCGGCAACCTGGGCGACTCCATCAAGGAGACCTTCGCCAATATCGGCAGCCGCTTTACCTTTGGCGGCGACGCGGGCAAGGACCAGCGCGTCTACTTCATCAACACCAAGGAGATCATCGGCAACAAGTACGGCACCGCCTCGCCCGTGCCCTTCCGCGTGGTCGATAACAACATTGGCCTGGACGTCGACATCTCCGTGCGCTGCAACGGCGAGTATTCGTATCGCATCACCAACCCGCTGCTGTTCTACACCAACGTGTGCGGCAACGTGACCGATAGCTATACGCGCGACAAGATCGATAGCCAGCTTAAGTCCGAGCTGCTCACCGCCCTGCAGCCCGCCTTTGCCAAGATTTCGGAGATGGGCATCCGCTACAGCGCCATCCCCGGCCACACCACCGAGCTCGCCCGTGCGCTCAACGAGGTCCTCTCTGCCGACTGGCGTGACCTGCGTGGCGTCGAGATCGTGAGCTTTGGCGTCAACTCCATCGCCGCCTCGCAAGAGGACGAGCAAATGATCAAGGACCTGCAGAAGGCCGCGGTCATGCGCGATCCCACCATGGCAGCCGCCAACATCGCCAGCGCCCAGAGCGATGCGATGCGCGCAGCAGCCGCCAACCCCAACGGCGCGATGGCAGGCTTTATGGGCATGGGCATGGCAGGTGGCATGGGCGGCATGAATGCCAGCCAGCTGTTCGCCGCCGGCCAGGCACAGCAGCAAGCTGCCCCACAGCCGACTCCGACACCCGCCCCCACACCGGCTCCTGCCGCTGCCCCCGCGGCCGGCACGTGGACCTGCAGTTGCGGTGCCACCAACACCGGCAAGTTCTGCCCCGAGTGTGGCAGTCCCGCACCCGCCCCGGCACCGACCAAGTGGTTCTGCCCCAACTGCGGTAGCGAAAACGGCGGCAAGTTCTGCAGCAACTGCGGAACACCCAGGCCCTAGCCCCTCTACCTGGTAATTGGCGGGGAGGTCCGCCACCCCCGCATTTGCTTCTATGGGTTTCGTTCGATAAAGGAGGACACCATGAAGACAACGTTCAAAAAGTCCGTACTCGCATTCCTGACATGCGTCCTGGCGCTCGCCTTTGCCCTGACGGGCTGCAGCGGCGGCGGCAAAGACCCCAAGGCCAACTTCGTCGGCAGCTGGCAGTACTCGGGTGGAACCTTGGACGGCGAAGAGCTCACCGATGAGTACATGGATATGCTCAAGGAGTGGGGCCTCAACTGTATCCTGATCCTCGACGAAGACGGCACGGGCGTCCTCGACATGTTCCTTGAGGTCGCCGACCTGAAATGGGAGGCCAAGGACGCCACCACCGTAACGATTACCGCCGAAGATGAGTCGCACGACCTGAAGCTCAAAGACGACAAGCTCGTCCTTGAGGTGGACGGCGACAAGCTCATCTTTACCAAGTCCGACAAGGACCTGTCCGGCACGGTGAAGAAGGATCGCGAGGCGGCCGAGAAGGAAGAAGAGGTCGATGAGGCCGTCGAAGACGACGACGTCCAGAGTGTCGAAATCTCCCCCGCCGTCACCGTCGCCGATGACGATCTGTGCACCATCACCATCACCGAGAAATTCAAGGACGACTGGGGCGACATCGGCTTTGTCGTCAACATCACCAACAAGAGCGACAAGGACCTGACCTTCTACGCTCCTTCCGGCAAGACCAACGTCAACGGCACTATGAAGGAACCCTGGTTCTCGGCTAACCTGATGCCCGGCACCAGCGCCACCGAGGAATTCACGTTCTCGAGCGGCGAGCTTGACAGCCTTGACGACCTGGTCAATACGACCATCGGCATCGACGCCTACCTGACCGATTCCTACGAGGACGTCGCCTCCTACAGCGCAACCATCGCGTAACGGCACGTAACATCAGCCGCGGATTGGCGGACACATCCGCGCACATGCCAGGCGGGACCGCAGGAAATGATCC
>CALINZ010000054.1 GCA_938045085.1 uncultured Collinsella sp.
AAGGCGCAGCGTCCGGCGTATCTCTTTCGGGATGACAACGCGACCCAGATCATCGATTCTTCTCACAATTCCTGTAGCTTTCATGATTCTTCCTCCTGCATACCACGTTTGCCATATCGTGTGTCTTATGGGTAGTATGTGGAAATGCAGGCGGATTATACATCTGAAATGGTTCGTCCCAATTTTGGAACTGAAAATTTTTGCGTTTTTTATTCCTGCCGTTTCTTCGGATTCGGATTGATCGCCACACCGCGGTTGATGTCGCCCTGTAAATTCTTGCCGAACTGGTAATCATTACCCGGAAGAATCACATTGAGCAGAACGCCCGCAATCGCTGCGATCGCAAGACCTGTCAGGGTAACCGAAGTTCCTGCCGCCTCAAAGGTCAGACCGCCGGAGAATCCCAGCCCGCAGACCAGAATTACCGCAGCGATTACCAAGTTCCGGGATTTGGTTAAATCCACCTGGTTTTCGACCACGTTGCGGACACCGATGGCGGAGATCATACCGTACAGCATGAAACTAACGCCGCCGATGATGGCAGACGGCATCGAACCGATGACCTCTGCCATCTTCGGAATAAAGCTCAGAATCACAGCAAAGACAGCTGCAATCCGGATGACACGCGGGTCATGGACACGGCTTAATTCCAGAACGCCCGTATTTTCGCCGTAAGTCGTATTGGCAGGACCGCCAACGAGTGCCGACAGAGATGTTGCGATACCATCGCCGACCAGCGTCCGGTGCAGTCCCGGATCCGCAAGGAAATTTTCTCCGACCGTCGCGGAGATCGCAGACATATCGCCGATATGTTCCATCATCGTCGCAAGCGCGATCGGCGCCATTACCATGACCGCCGTCGGGTCAAATTTGCACAGCTGGAACGGAGGAAGTCCGACCCAGGAAGCCGTCGCTACCTCTGAGAAATTCAGGATCGCACTTCCGTCCGGATTTGTCATTCCCATCATCTGGAAGACTGCTGCCGCTACATAGGAGATCACAACGCCCATCAGAATCGGGATAATTTTGAACATTCCTTTTCCCCAGATGTTAAATACGATAATGGTTCCAAGTGCAATCAGGGCAATCAGCCAGTTGGTCGATGCGTTGGAGATTGCAGACGGTGCAAGGGACAGACCGATACAGATGATAATCGGACCGGTTACAACAGGCGGCAGATAATGCATAACGCGATGTACACCTGCAAGCTTGATGACCAGGGCAAGCACCAGATACAACAAACCAGCTACAACAATACCGCCACAGGCATAAGGCAGCTTTTCTCCCATGGTCATGTCTGCGAAAATTCCGGTGTTCAGATTTGCTACCGTAGCAAAACCGCCCAGGAATGCGAAGGACGAACCAAGGAAAGCCGGTACCTTCAGCTTGGAGCACAGGTGGAAGAACAGAGTTCCCAGACCCGCGCAGATCAGGGTTACCTGAATGGAAAGCCCTTCTCCTTCAAAATAGTTGTTGACCAGAATCGGTACCAGGATCGTTGCTCCGAACATCGCAAACATGTGTTGCAAACCCAACACGAACATGCGCGGGCGGCCGAGCGACGATGCATCGTAGATGGCATCGGTGACGGCGGGCGTCGAGGATTGGGACATGGAAGTCCTTTCATAATGGAAGGGCGATCAGGCATATCGGATAACCTGCCCGAACGATACGATCCGAACCATTGTACGTGATACGTCATGTCTCGCGCGCGCCGTCACCTGCAAACGGTAACGTTACTTCCAAACGCGCTCAGCAATGCGCTTGACCAGCGCGATCTTTGCCCACTGTTCGTCCTCGGTCAGCTTGTTGCCAATCTCGCAGCTGGCAAAGCCGCACTGGGGCGACAGGTACAGGTTCTCGAGCGGCACATACTTTGCGGCCTCGTGGATACGTTCGACGATAACGTCCTCATCCTCAAGCTCAGCCGCCTTTGTAGTGACCAGTCCCAGCACGACCTTCTTGCCCGGGGCAACGTACTTGAGCGGCTCAAAACCGCCGGCGCGCGGCGTGTCGAACTCCAGATAGAACGCATCGACATCCTCATGCGCAAACAGGTACGGAGCGATAGGGTCGTAGCCGCCCTCAAAAGCATAGGTGGAGTGATAGTTGCCGCGGCACACGTGCGTGTTAATGACCAGGTCGTCGGGCTTGCCCTCGATGGCGGCATTGTTGAGCGCCACGCCCAGCTCGCTTACCTTTTGCAGGTCGACCGGGCTCATGCCGGTTTTGGCGACAAAATCGGTATCGCAGTAGATGCCCCAGGTGCAGTCATCAAACTGGATGTTGCGGCAGCCTGCTGCGTACAGGTCGGCGATCACCGTGCGATAAGCGGCTGCAATGGCGTCGGCAAGTTCCTCGTCGGTCTTATAGACGGCACGCAGGCCCTCCTGCTGGCCGTCGCAGCGATCGAGCGTAACCTCAGAGAACGTCTGGATAGGCGCCGGGATGGTCTGGCGTGCAACGTGGCCCTCTCCCTCAAGCGCCTTGACGAACTTAAAATGCTCGACGAACGGGTGGTTCTCGCCGCTAATGGGACCGGTAACCACAGCGGTGTCGGCCGTCGTCTCCTCGTCATGGAACATATAACCCGTGCGTGAGGTACGGCGCTCAATGCCGTTGAGTCCCCACATAAAATCGAGGTGCCAGTAGCTGCGGCGGAACTCGCCATCGGTGATGACCTGTAGGCCGGCGGCCTTTTGCTTAGCCACCAAGTCGCGAATGGCCTCATCCTCGACGGCCTTAAGGCCGTCGTCATCGAGTGTACCCGCGGTGTAGGCGGCACGGGCGTCCTTCACGGCCTGCGGACGAAGAAAACTGCCGACGATATCGGCGCGAAACGGCGCGTTCGGTTGAATCGAAGTGCTCATAGATATCTCCCTTTGCATTGGTTGCTTTACTGGGACAGAGTATGAGCGTTCATATGGCCATCGTAAAATATACGTTTATAACAGTTTGATATAGATGATTCCTATATCAAACTGGACTGCCGTAAAGAGATTTGACCCGCGCGGAGCACAGCAGCCTAGATATGCTGACGAATCGCGTCGATATAGGCCTGCCCATAGCGCGTGAGCGTCGTATTTTTGCGCGTGATAATGCCGATCTCCATGTACTCGTCCACATCGAGCGGAATCGAGATAATACCGGGGCCGTTAAGTTCATGGCTGATCACGCCCGAACACACCGTGTAACCGTTAAGGCCCATAGCTAGGTTGAACAGCGTCGCACGGTCGCGCACGCGGATATTCTTGCGACGCTCAAAGGTCGAGGTCAGCTCCTCGGAATAATAAAACGAGTTATAGCTGCCCTGCTCATAGGACAGGAATGGGTAGTCTTCCAAGTCCTCGAGCGTCACACTCGAGTGACCCGCCAGCGGATGGTCGGCGCACACGAAGACATGCGGCGCGGCGCAGAAGAGCCCCTCGAATACGAGCTCGTTGGCCGCCAGCATGCGCTCGATGACCTCGCGATTGTGCTCCGACAGATACAGGATGCCGAGCTCGCTTTTCATATGCGCGACATCCTCGATAATCTCGTGAGTCTGCTCCTCACGCAGGGTAAAGTCGTAACGCGCGGCATCGAACTCACGGATCACGTCAACAAACGCGTTAACGGCAAAGGAATAATGCTGGCAGCTCACACTAAAGTGCGGCACCTGCTCGGATGCGCCCTTGTACTTGCCCTCGAGTAGGTCGGCCTGGTCGAGTACCTGACGCGCGTAGCCCAAGAAGGTCTCGCCTTCCTCGGACACAATGACGCCCTTGTTGGTGCGCTCAAAGATGTGCACACCCATCTCGTTTTCGAGATCGCG